>CAKMZU010000303.1:0-2311 GCA_929200485.1 uncultured Gammaproteobacteria bacterium
CGCGTGGACTAGGTGCAATCAACTTGTTCTCGTGCACTTTAGTGATGAAATGTTGCAGCATTTTTTCAGTCACCTGGAAGTCAGCAATAACGCCATCTTTCAACGGCCGAATGGCAGTAATATTTCCCGGTGTTCTGCCGAGCATGCGTTTGGCATCAGAACCCACCGCCTCAATAACCTTTGAGCCATTGTGTGCACGTATAGCCACCACTGAAGGCTCATCCAGTACAATCCCTTGATCGCGAACATAAATCAACGTATTTGCTGTACCTAAATCAATGGAGAGGTCATTGGAAAACATCCCTCGAATGCGTTTTAAAATCATCTTTGTACCTATACCCCAAAAATCTTGTAATAAACAAATGAATATAAATGTAGGGTAAATATTTTAAATTTCACGCTTTAAGCGCTAAAGCAGGTCAAATCGCCCACTTTTTCGTATTTGTGGGGGACTCTAACAGTCATAAGCATTTTGAGCAAGCGGTTGTCTTGACCTATAATAGGCCGCTTAATTTTCTTTGAGGGCTTATTTGTGTCAGTTCAAATTGACGAGATACGAAAAGTGGCAAAGCTTGCCAAATTATCCATTGATGAGTCACAAGTCGCTGATGTCTGCGATGGTTTTAACCAGATATTGACCTTGGTCGATAAAATGCAACAGTGCGACACGAACAATATCAAGCCTTTAGCCAATCCTCATGATGCAAAGCAGCGGCTACGCGTCGACGAAGTAACGGCTACCAATGAAAGAGACAAACTCATGCAAGTTGCCCCTGAAACAGAAAATGGCCTGTTTCTTGTGCCAAAAGTCATTGATTAAGGGAGCGCTTCATGAATATTGAACAATTAACGTTATCTGAGATCCAACAAAGCCTTCGTGACAAAAAATTCTCAAGTGAAGAATTAACCAGCGCCTACCTTGCACGAATCAAGAACTTCGATGCATCCATCAATAGTTTTATTACTGTGACTGGCGAATTGGCGTTGGCAGCAGCTAAACAAGCAGATGCACTGATTGCTAAAGGTGGCAACTTACCCAGCTTGTGTGGCATTCCCTTGGCGCATAAAGATATTTTCTGTACCGAAGGGGTTAAGACCAGCTGTGCATCCAAAATGCTGGATAATTTTACCGCTCCTTATAACGCCACAGTCATTGAAAAACTGAATGCCGAACACTCCGTCATGCTAGGCAAAACCAACATGGATGAATTCGCCATGGGCTCATCCAACGAAAATAGTTTTTATGGTGCCTGCAAAAATCCCTGGAATCTGGAACATGTCCCTGGCGGCTCATCTGGCGGCTCTGCTGCTGCGGTTGCAGCAGGTTTTGCGCCAGCAGCAACCGGCACAGATACCGGAGGTTCCATTCGCCAGCCAGCCGCTTTTTGTGGCTTAACAGGGCTTAAGCCTACTTATGGCGTAGTTTCGCGCTATGGTATGGTGGCTTACGCATCAAGTCTCGATCAGGGTGGTGTCATCACCAAAAATGCCGAAGATGCCGCAATCTTCTTAAATGCCATCGCAGGCTTTGATGCCAAAGATTCAACCTCGATTGAAAAAGCGGATGAAGACTACACGAGACTGTTAACAGATTCCCTTAAGGGCAAAGTGATTGGTTTACCAGAAGAATATTTTTCAGATCAGGTCGATAGCCAAATAAGCAAGGCCATTGAAGATGCTAAAGCCGTCCTTGAAAAACAAGGCGTGACCTTTAAATCCGTCAACCTTAAAACCACCGACATGGCGATTAGCGCTTACTATATCATTGCCCCTTCTGAAGCGTCGGCCAACTTACAACGCTATGATGGTGTTCGTTACGGCTACCGATGCGACAACCCGAAAGATTTAGAAGACATGTACACTCGATCTCGAACCGAAGCATTTGGTGAAGAAGTGAAGCGTCGAATCTTGATTGGCACTTATGCACTCTCTGCGGGTTTTTATGATGCCTATTATCGAAAAGCACAAAAAATTCGGCGCCTTATTAAAGAAGATTTTGAACATGCCTTTGCATCTTGCGACTTTATCCTGGCACCAACAACCCCAACGCCTGCATTTAAAATTGGTGAAAAAACTAAAGACCCTGTTGCCATGTACCTGGAAGATATTTTTACCATCTCAGTTAACTTGGCAGGCCTCCCCGCTTTGTCATTACCTTGCGGACTCAAAGGCGATTTACCTATAGGTATGCAGTTGATTGGCAAACCCTTTAGCGAAGCGATGCTTTTACAAGCAGCACATCAATTCCAACAAGCAACCGACTGGCATAAAAAAATGCCTTCATTGGCCAAGTAGGAGAACGTTGAAATGC
>CAKMZU010000303.1:2321-3126 GCA_929200485.1 uncultured Gammaproteobacteria bacterium
TTATTGGCCTTGAAGTGCATGTGCAACTGGCCACACAGTCAAAAATATTTTCAGGCTCATCGACCGCTTTTGGGCAATCACCAAACACCCAGGCTAACGCCGTTGATCTCGCGCTACCCGGCACATTGCCCGTTGTAAACGAACAGGCCATTGATTATGCCATTCGCTTCGGTTTAGCCATTGGTGCTGAGATTTGCAGAGAAACAGTCTTCGAGCGTAAAAATTACTTTTATCCAGACCTACCCAAAAACTATCAAACCAGTCAGATGGATGCACCCATTGTTGAAGCCGGTCATCTGGATATTCAATTAAGCAACGGTGAAGAAAAACGCATCCGCATTCATCATGCGCACTTGGAAGAAGATGCTGGTAAATCCCTTCACGAGGATTTTCATGGGCACACCGGCATTGACCTGAATCGAGCCGGCACACCGTTACTGGAAATTGTCACCGAGCCTGATATTCGCTCAATCGAAGAAGCAGTCGCTTTTGCTAAAAAACTTCACAGCTTAGTGACCAGCATCGGTGTTTCTGATGGCGAAATGTCTCAAGGATCGATGCGCTTTGATGTGAATATTTCTATCCGACCAATGGGCTCAGACACACTCGGCACACGAACAGAAACCAAAAACCTTAATTCATTTAAGTTTATGGAAGACTGTATTGCGCTTGAAGTTGAGCGTCAGATTGATGTGCTGGAATCCGGTGGTTCAATCACTCAGGAAACACGACTTTATAACGGTCAAACCAGAGTTGCCAAATCGATGCGCAGTAAAGAAGAAGCCAATGACTATCGCTACTTCCC
>CAKMZU010000303.1:3136-4346 GCA_929200485.1 uncultured Gammaproteobacteria bacterium
AGCGCATCGAACAGGTACGAAGTGAATTGCCTGAACTACCTGAAGCAAAAGCGATACGATTTATTGAAGCCTTTGGCTTATCAGACTATGACGCAAATCTATTAACCCAAGATAGCGCAACGGCTAACTTCTTTGAGAAAGCTACCCTGATCTGTGACGATGCCAAATTGGTGACAAATTGGCTACTCGGCGAGGTTTCTGCCTGGCTAAATACCAATGAATCTAGCTTAACGCAAAGCAAACTAACACCTGAATTACTGGCAGGTCTTATCAGTCGTATAAAAGATAAAACCATCTCCAGCAAAATCGCAAAAACAGTTTTTGAAAAAATGATGGATCAAGGCCTTGATGCCGATGCGATTATCGAAAAAGAAGGCCTTAAGCAGGAAAGTGACGAAGGCGCGATCGAGAAAATGGTCGATGATGTCCTCGCGGCAAACCCGGATCAGGTTGCAAACTACAAAGCTGCGCCTCCTGAAAAGCGCAAAAAAATGTCAGGCTTTTTCGTTGGTCAAATTATGAAAGCCTCAAAGGGCAAAGCCAACCCTGGCGTTGTAAACCAGCTATTAGCCAAGAAATTATCCGATTAACCCCAAAGTTTAACAAAGAATAACGAGTTGTAAGCTATGCAAAAAAAAGATAAAGAAAAAGTCCTCGACGAAGTATGGACAACTGAGCGAGTACAAGAATTTTTAGACCTTCATGTGCCTGCTGGCGAAAACCCTGATTTCTATTTATTGCATATGGCTTATAAAAATATGCGATTAGAGAATTTTGAGGAATTCCTGGGATTTTTTAAGCTGGCCGGCAAAGACCTCAATGCGCAAGATAATCAAGGCAGAACACTGCTTGATTTAATCCAATCCCATAAAAAGGGTCAGGGTTACGCATCTGCTCTTGAGAGCGCGATCAAAAATTAGCGTTTTTATCCATTTTTTTTGAATGAGACTTGCTAAACGTGCACCTTATCATAGCATTGGTGATCATGTTTAGGTTAGTCTCATCTTCAATGCTCAAATAACAATCAAACATTCATCGAATTAATACAAAATAATAACCAATATAACTAATAAAAAGAAGAAGAGAGCGTTTTTACACAGCTTTTCCTGGTTTGCTCAAACCCAAGAAAGCTTAAGCAACAACGCGCATACCCGATAAAATGTTTTTGGATAAATACATACATAAAAGACTTCAAACGGACTTTGACAGC
>CAKMZU010000304.1 GCA_929200485.1 uncultured Gammaproteobacteria bacterium
CCTTTGAACCTTCTCTTTTTAATCCGTTCGATATATTTACATTTACATGCAATGGATTTAATCGAATATTTATGTCTTACTTTTTCACTGCCGCTTTTTTTACACTCATATCAGTATTTTCATTCTCAACACAAGCGATGACACCTGATGAAACTCAGCCGCTACTAGGCAAAACAACTATTTACTTTCAGTCTGCAGGGGGCAACCCTGAACTTAGTGATTACTTTTTAACAGTCACTAATGAAGAAGGGGGGAGCATGACTAGCCACTGGCAACTTTCTAACAAATTTAAAAATAAACACTATTTATGGCCAATTAAAAAACCAACACCAGAAGACAATAAAACGCAGGGCACAACACCTAACCCAAAGAAACAACTCATTAAAGAGCCATCTACCATTGAGACATTTTTATTCATTAGATCGCATCAGCAACTTACCTCAACCTACGATCAGGATAAAGCCCACTCAATACCATACAAACCAACATACCAATTAATAAACCAAACAGACTCAGCGCCTACAAAAAAGCAGCCCTATGAATCTGACATTGCATTCTCGCTGCAAAGATTGAGGGAACAGATAGAACAAAACACTCCCATTGACTTCACCTCTAAACAAGATAGATGCTGGGGTTGCTTTGACCACTGCGTCACATTGCTTGCATACATTTTTGGCCATAGCGCCCCTGAAAAAAAGCCTGACCAACCTAGCAATGACTTCTATGACGGCTCATAACGAAAGCTAATTTTTAAGAAGAGATTCTATCAAAGGCATCGCTTTCTTGGGACTCGTTGATGGCGCATAGCGTTTAACAACTTCGCCATCTTTATTGATAAGAAACTTGGTAAAATTCCACTTTATTCGCTCCGTTCCAAGAAACCCCGGAGCTTTTGCCTTCAAAAAAACAAACAAAGGGTCTGCTTCATCACCATTGACTTTAATCTTACGAAACATCGGAAAAGTTACGCCATAATTCAACTGACAAAAATTGGCAATTTCTTTATTTGACCCAGGGTCTTGCTTTGCAAACTGATTGGTTGGGAAGCCAAGTACAACGAACCCTTGATCCTTATATTTTTTATATAGTGCTTCAAGCGCTTCAAACTGTGGTGTAAATCCACATTTACTGGCTGTATTTACTATCATCAACACCTTTCCCTTATAGTCACTTAAAGGCACTTCCTTCCCATTCATGGCGATAACCTTGAAGTCGTAGATTGATACTTCCTTTTTATCAGTCCCCCCCGCCAGCACAAAAATAGGCAACACTTGCAAACAAACTGACAGAAAGCCAAACACGATAAATCTAAATAAAATCATCAATATTACCCTCGAAAACAGTAAATTAAGCTGTTGAAAGATTTGAGATTGCAAAATAAGCTGATACGATAAGAAACCTATTCTAATGGTTTTTGGCGGAGCGTACACCCAACCTTATGCAGCTTTTACTTGGCCTACTGACTTTCTCCCTTTATTTATTATCCGGGGGGTATTTGATCATTCACTTAACCAAACAAGTGAAGAACAACAGCTACGCCTCATCTCCCTACCAGCCAACAGGTTTCTTGTGGCTATTTTTAATCACAATCATAGCGCATGCCTGGTTCGTTAAATTCGTATTATTTCCCAATCAAGAATTACTATTGGACTTCTATAAAGTTCCCTCGTTGATTTTTTTAGTCATCTCACTGATTTCATTGTTTGCCTTAACGCGAAAGATGAATATCAGCGTGCTTATCATTGCACTTATTCCCTTTATTCTCTTGAGCTTAATCATGGCCCTTTTTGTCAGCAACCCTATTGCAAAAACCATAAAAGATTCAGGCGCCTCTATTCATATCGTTTTATCGATTCTTGCTTATAGCCTACTCACAATTGGTGCAACACAAGCAATCATTTTAGCCACACAAGAGCATCTGTTAAAAAAACATGCACTAAAAGGGTTATTCCAATATCTACCCCCACTTCAAACAATGGATAAATTGTTATTCGAGATTATTCTTTATGGGTTTATCTTTTTGACGTTATCCATTGTGTCCGGTTTTTTCTTTCTTGAAAGCATGTTCGCCCAGCACCTCATTCACAAAACATTGCTAAGCTTGTTAGCTTGGTGCATCTTTGCCTGCTTAGTTGCTGGTCATACTGCCTATGGCTGGCGCGGCATAACCGCGGCAAAGCTCACACTCTTAGGGTTTGCCTTACTTATGTTAGCCTACTTTGGCTCTAAATTTGCTCTAGAAATTATCTTGCAACGGCAGTAATCAAAAATGCCTTCGGTAATCGCTTGATTGCTAAGAAACATTGCTGCAAGATAAACATATTTTATGGCGAGGAATCACCCTTCTTGAACGAATTACATACAGGCTTTTTAATTGGTCTGATCGTTGTTTTAATCCTGTTATCGGCTTTTTTTTCAGGGTCTGAAACCTCCATGTTGTCGCTTAATCGCTATCGCCTTAAGCATTTGAGCAAACATAAAAAATCTGCAAAACGTGCTGCCGAATTACTTGATCGCCCCGAACGCTTGATTGGCATGATCCTCATTGGCAATAATTTGGTTAATATTCTGGCTTCATCCATCGCAACTGTTATAGCCCTGCGGATTTTTGGGGATGTTGGCATCGCGATTTCTACGTTAATACTGACATTACTCATCTTAATTTTTGCTGAAATCACCCCCAAGACAATAGCAGCCTATTACCCTGAAAAGTTTGCCTTTCCTATCACCAGCATCTTGAAGTTTTTATTAAAAATCTTCTTCCCTTTCGTCTGGCTGCTTAATACGATCACGAAAGGCATCTTATTGTTGTTTGGCCTAAACCCTGATAAATCTAAAAAGGATCAAATTACCGCTGAAGAGCTTCGCACGATTGTTAGTGAAACCAATGATCTTATCCCCAATCGCCACCAAGGCATGCTTCTTAACATTCTCGATATTGAAGATGCTTCTGTTGAAGACATCATGATCCCGAGAAATGAAATTCTCGCGATAGACATCAACGAAGATGAAAACAAGCTATTAGAGACGATCCGTGAATGTAACTTTACTCGTTTACCTGTTTATGAGGATGATATCGATAACATTATCGGCATCCTTCATATGCGAAATTTAGGTAAATTTTTTACAGGCAACGTTCCATTCAGCCGAAAAAGTCTTCGCTCATTGATTCGAGAGCCTGTCTTTACACCAGAAACAACCAACTTACACCAGCAACTTATTAATTTCCAAAAAGATAAACGCCGTGTATCCATCGTTGTGGATGAATACGGGTCGGTAAAAGGCCTGGTAACACTTGAAGATATTCTAGAGGAGATAGTGGGTGAATTCACATCGAATCTAGAAGTAGACACACCTGACTTTGAAATCACTGCGAATGGCGCACATATCATCCAAGGTTCGGCAACGGTTCGTGACATTAACCGCTTCACCGGCTGGAATCTTCCCTTGAATGGCCCTAAAACGCTCAACGGTTTAATCATTGAACAGCTGGAAAACTTCCCTGATGCTGCCGCTTGCGTTCGCATCAATGACATCGCCATTGAGATTACTGATGTAAAAGGTAATTTTGTCGTCAAGGTAAAAGCTTACGAGCTTTAACCAAAGCCGATTGCACTTCACCACAATTATCGGGCCGAGGTTTGTCTTGCTCACAACCAACACTCGGCTTAGGCAGGGCTTCCTCTGCCAGTAATTCTTCTTCCGATGAATAAGTTTCTTTTAAGAACATAAATAAGCTCACTGCTAATAGCCAATTAATCCATGCCCTCGTGCCTCCTAGCCTTGCCTTGCAGGATGAGTCATCAGATCACCTCGCCAGCTGAGTCATTTGCCTTGAAACTATTTACCTGCAACAATATATACGAAATTGATTCGCATTTTTAGCAAGCTTTATTTTCTTTACCTGATACTACCCTTATGAAGCTAATAAAATATTTTACCTTATCCTGTGTGATGACTATCAACCATCAGTCACTCAACGCGGAAATGTTGTGGAGTGACTTTAATCTAACCACCCTTTATGGAAATGATTACCTTAACCCCTTCATCGAGACCAAATCGAGTGCGATGGTTTTCACACTTGAGCATGCCGGTAGCTATCACTTCGGAAAAAGTTTTCTCTTCATTGATCGACTCTCCAGTAACAACACACACAAACTATCCGATGATACTTATCTTGAATTTGGTGTTGATTTTGGCATCGGGAGTATCATGGGAGTTAAATGGGGCAACTTCCCAATCAAAGATATTTACATCACAACGCAATGGGAAAACAGCAATCCTGAAAATACAAAAAACACCGATAACATACTCTTAGGTATAGG
>CAKMZU010000305.1 GCA_929200485.1 uncultured Gammaproteobacteria bacterium
ATTGGTTATCAATAGCTGCCAATAGAGACTCAGGGATTGCAGTGGCTTTTCCTGTTTGTGGATCAAGAAATACCAGACCCGTTTTAGCTTCAGCAATGATTTGGTGGTTTTTTGTATTCGTCACCTTATAAAGCACATCAAAGGATTTCTCACGAAAATCGCTCACGCCCACCTCAATCAACAATTCATCGGCAAAAAATGCTTCGGCTTTGTAATTCACACCCAAATCCGCCACAACATAAGTCACATCAGTATCGCTGTTGTTTTTGAAACCTAAGGTTTCTAATAATTCTATTCGTGCTTCCTGGATTAGAGATATTAATTTGTCATTACCCACATGGCTTGCAGTATTGATATCACTGTAGCGGATTTTTACTGGGTAACTGATCAATGAAGTTGTTAGCGGTTCAATGGAAATTCTGGCCATGTCTATTTCTTACTGATTAAAAAATGCATTGTAACAAGGAAATAGCGGGATGTTGACCAGCCTACTCAATAAATACTTTTGACGATTGTCTTGTGATTAAATCGAATGCCTTAAAATGTGCATTTTGATATCAATGAAATATAAGATTGAATTTTCAGGATTGAAACTATTCGCTCAAAAAATATTTACAATACTATCGTCGTCTTATATTCTACTCACAGCTTATCTGCATTCTTATTTCTTAAATCCGCTTTGAAGTCTGAGATTTTTCTATGCCCCGTTTCAACTACCCCCTGCAAGATAAACAGCAAGATTACCAACTTACAAGATCTAATTTATGCATACTGTTTATTTTAATTTGTGCCGTTTTCTTTATCAGCAGCACCCATGCAACTCCCCCTCCCCTTCCGATAAAAAACACTCCTTCAGACAGCATAGAAGGCTCTCCTTCCAATGGCAATACATACAACACATTTGGCATGATAGCTCAGATGATTTACCCTCCATTCCCTAATATAGGAACGCAAAAAGAGCGATTAAATGCTGTAAGTACCTATTCCTATCTATTAGCGTTCACTACTCTATTCCAACCAGAAATAACTTATGGTAAAAAACTTGTTGGGCCTTGTCTGGCATTAGGTTCTTCTGCATGGTCAACATCTGATGAATTATCAGAAGAAAATAACATGCCCCTTAAAGATATAGCAAAAAAGCTGCTATATGGAACTGTCCCAGCATGTCTATTAACGTCAATATTTCCAGAATACCAAGGAGTAGTGCAGATATCTGGAATGGTTTGGGGATTTATCGCTCCTGGCATAATCTCATCTCTCTATCCAAACAAATCTGAAAAAGCAATCAAAAATCATTAACCATAAATAGTATTGACCATCTAATTTAGCATGATAAATACAGAGCCAATCAATCTACTTCAAATCCACTAGTGGCTTAACCCCTATCGTCACAACCTGCGCATGATCCCACCAGACACTTTTATCGGAGCGAGACGCATCTAAAATACTTTGGTAATTATGCCGTTCTTCTTCCGCTCGGTTTTGTGCTGGTGACAATTGAAGGGAGCTTAAAATTTGGCGACTCCGATAAGGCTAAAAAACGAATATTAATATCCGTCGCAGTGACATGCCCTAATGGCATTTTTTTTCCAACCATTTAGCAACACCTCCAAGCCCTGCACCCACCCCAATGGGAGCATATATTTCTTCCCTTTATTTGTTTGTGAACTTACTAATGCTTTATCAATCTACAGTACTAAATAGCACCCAGTGCCAATAGGTCTACTACATATCTTAATGAATACAAGGGGGTATTTTAATTTAACTCCAATTAAGTGCTATGAAACGAACTGACTGAAATTTATATCGGAAAACAATCGATGAAAAAAAAATTTTTATTTCTCTTTATTATTTTTGCAAACAATACATTTTCTGAGGTTTGTAAGGAACTTCCATTGATCAAAGAAGACCAATTAAAAAAAATAGAAAAAGTCGCCAATCAAAAAGGCCTGATCGCTTTCTGGGATTTTTCCCATAACGTTGATGATATATGGCAATCACACTTTGATCCTGACGTTATCAACAAATCACTGCCTGTTCATCTAAAAAAAATTGGTGATCCTAAATATTACAACGCATCGAATTGGCCATACACTGGCAACAGGGATAAATTGATTTATGACACAAGCGGACCTTTTGGTAACGCCCCTTATTTTAATAAAGGTTATATCTTCGGCATTACCCCACGAGAACTTTTTGATAACAGCGCGTTAAATATTCATGGTAAAAAACCTTTCACCGTCATGGCCTGGGTAAAATTTGATGGGAAAAGACACATGGTCGCAGGCATCTGGGATGAAGGCGGATGGCATAAATATAGTGGCAGAAGACAATACGCTTTATTTACTGGCCTTCTTGGAGAAAAAGGAGTTCTTGCACATATTTCCGCTACCGGCGCAGCAAGCTACCCTCAATCAACCTTGAAGGGATCGCAATTTGCCAGAATACGTGCCATTGACCCTGAACCTTTCAACAATGATGAATGGGCTTTCGTTGCCATGACGTTTGATCCTGTTACAAAAGAATTAAAAGCTTATCTTGATGGTGAAATGACAACACAATATAAAACTGATGCCGTCGAGCAAGATGTCTACCAATTCCAGACCGAACAATCAGCCAACCCTGTCTGTTTCGACCTCCCCATCTATTCACCCACAACATTCATCGTCAAATACAATGGCTATGATTTCTCATCAGGCATATATGAACATATATTGCAGGTTGACCTTGATGCCAAGCATATTGCATATCAACAAATTAAAAACGACAAAGAAAAAATAACCACCGACTATAGAGTTTTATTCAATATTAAAAGAGACGGCAAGGATATCTGGGATAAACCGTTTATTCTGGATATAACTGACAATATTAAACAGCAATTGCCTTCTGATTTTACGATTGAAGTTGGTGACGAAATCACTACATCGCTTGAAAAATTAGCGGGTGACCAATGGAAGCAAATCGGTACTGTGATAAATAAACCCATACAAAAAGGTGCGCCATTTACCTTTGGTCGCGCGTTAGGTTTAGCAGAAGATGGGCTGGATCATGGCTCTCAATTATTTATTGACGGTGTTGCTGTGTTCAATCGTGTTTTAGATGAAAACACACTTCGGGAACTCAGCTTTAAATAGTTAAGGCGAACGACTTTAATCCTACAGTTTTTTTAGTCACATTTCTTCAATAATTTAAGGGGGTCAATAATGTTCCGTTTTTCAATTTCCTTTCTATTTCTGTTCATTATCTCCTCTTCAAATTCCTTACCTTTAAATGAAGGAATTATTACACGTACATCTAGATACTTCTTAGGCCCTGCCTTGCAATATTTCATCACACAAGGGGTGCCAAAAAGAACCAAGGAAATTCAGGAAAGTCTACTTAAAAATATTTCTCGTATCACATGTGAAAAAACTGGTGGTACGCTAGAAATAGGGATGTATCTTCCGCGCAAAGCAGACGTTTCCACACCTGATAAGTCTGCCATACTCTTTTTTGGCGGTAATGCGCAAGACAACATGGTAAAAGTAGATTTCTTAGACCGTATCGCACAACAAACACAATTGAGAGTTTTTACAGTAAGCTACCCCGGCTATGGAGAAAGTGAAGGCGGGCGATGGTTTTCCAATACTATCGATAACAGCCATGCTTCAGCAGACGCATTAGTGAAGCAACTTCAGAGTGAAGGTTATGTCAATTTTTTCCCCATAGGATGGTCGTTTGGTGCAGCAATAGCAGCAAAGGTAGCCGAGAACTATAAAACACCTTTACTCGCGCTTTACAGCCCGTTTTTTTCAGCAAAAAAAGCGGTTAAATATATAACCTCACAACATTCGTCCACAGCTATTCAGAATTATATAATAGATCCATTAACGAACATTGCTTTATCGGAAAGCACATTAAATAATGGCGAGATTCTTGAAAATATAAATCACAATATAAGCGTACTTATTGCACATGGTAAGTTTGATAATATTGTCGACTATCAAGACAGTGAAGACCTCAATAAAATTATGGAAAATAACGAAAATATCGAGCCGACATTTCATACTATTGCATTAGGAGATCATATCTCACCTTTAACAGACAATACCCCTACTGATCTTTTTATACATAAAGTAAATACAAAAATGGCTGAAATTCGAAAATATAATTAGACTTTCAACCCGTATCAACTTCCTGAAACAATCTATCTTTCTTCATTTTTTCAGCGCAACGTATAATAAGCTTCTTGAGCCAATAGAGTACCAATGCCTTTTCATTTTTTGCCCTTAATGTACCGATAAAAAGACAATCTGACATTTTTTCATTGTATTGGCT
>CAKMZU010000306.1:0-2017 GCA_929200485.1 uncultured Gammaproteobacteria bacterium
TGTTATTTCTCTTTCCAGGAAAGAGCAAGTTACTTTTAAGCATTCAGGGTTGTCACATGTATCTTTAATGAATGCTGCAGCCGTCCAAAGAAAAATATTATAGCTAGGATCATTAAATCCCTTGAGTTTGCTCAACTTAAGCGACGTACTGCTAACCCAACTAATCACTTCAAAATTTGAGCTGTTATGCAATAAACCAGCATTTATTAAGTGTGAGTGCAAAAAAATATTGATAAGTAGGATTTTGATAAAAAATAAATTGATTTGGATATTTTTCATGCATAAATCCAGAGTAGCTGTCAGTCTTATAGTGTTGACAAGTCGGAATTTTAAAGTTCAGTAAGGTGAAATCTTAATTGCAAGCATAAACATAAGATAAATTCCGGGTGATTTTTTGTTTACATCATTTGTCTTGTCAGGATTTCAGCATTTCCTTTGAACCCGTCTATTATTAGTAAAACAAAATAATCTGAATGATGGTTTCAATGAAAGGGATGTTTTCTTCTACCATAAATCTAGCGGTGTATATCATTGCATTTTTCTTCATTGTCGGCTGTGAAAAAGAGCAGCCTCAAAAAAACTTAACGCATGTTAGCGTAACGCTTTATGCAGGTTTTATTGAAAACCCGCAGTGTCATCTTTTGGACTCACTAGGGCAAAAAATAACTCCGGAGGGGTTTGATCCGGCCAAGGGTGTATCCATAGAACTTAATGCATCGAAGAATTGGCTCTTTGTTAGTTGTACATCGCTGGATAATAGTGATCAGCCGCTTGTGCTCCATGGTGGGCAGCAAGTCACCGCTAAGAACAAGTTAGTTAAGGTTGCGGTTAACCCGTTGACGGAGGTTGCCTATCGCTTAGCCACACACGATAGAACTAATATGGATAAGTATCTGTCAGATATCTTTGCCTTAATGAGTGTGCAGGTGACTGAGCCTTTGAGCCTTTACCCTGTGTATGATGCAAACTTAAACGAGATTGCTGATATGCAGATGGCTATGATGGAATTAATAAAAAGTAAAACACTTAGAACCGATTCCTCACCTGAAACTCAACGGATTTTATTAAAAAATACCATCAGTCAGATAGAAACAGCAGCTAAAGAACAAAAG
This sequence comes from uncultured Gammaproteobacteria bacterium, assembly GCA_929200485.1. Lineage (GTDB taxonomy): Bacteria > Pseudomonadota > Gammaproteobacteria > Pseudomonadales > DT-91 > CAKMZU01. The sequence goes on from CAKMZU010000306.1 coordinate 1,113, forward strand.
TCATTAAAAGAAGCATTTGATAAACAAAGCATAGAAACGTTTTTATCTACCCATAAACTGACTCAAGAATTAGAAGCATTTTTTCGTGGTAATTTGGTCGAGAAAATTCCTCAGGCATTATTATATTTTGTATCCCCAGAAATTATTCGCACACTTGAATCACAGGAGTATTTTCAAATTGCTGAAGGTGGCAGCGGTGAGGGTGATATTCAGTATGTTTCATCGGATGAATCGATTGCTGTGGTTGATAGTCTTGGTAAAGTGACGTTTAAATCGCTAGGTGTGGTCACTATCAGCGCAATAAAAGAAGGCGATAGTGACTATAAGCCGACTGAGGCTTATTACACTATTACAGTTAATCGTGAACGATTGCCACAGGAAGATTTTACGTTTGCTGATTCCAGCATTACCGTGAAGCTTTCAGATAAAACCTATCAACAGACAGTGAGTGGTGGTGTGGGTGAAGGATTAATTTATTATCGTAGTGATAACAATGATATTGCCCAAGTGGATAGCCAGGGTATTGTTACTCTCAATAAAGGCGGTGTAGTAACCATTTCGGCCTTTAAGGGCGGCGATGACCAATACCTTAATGCAAGTGCCAGCTATCAACTCTCGATACAAGGTGTTTTAGTCAAACAAGCCAATGGTGATGTTGAGGGTTTTTCGGATTTACATTCTGCTGTCTCTGGTGCGAATCCCGGTGCTCAAATTACCTTAAGTGGTGATTTAAATATGAGTGCCCCCGTTGATTTCTCGGAGAGTAAAGGGACTTTAGAGGCACCAATAATAATTTCTGGGGCAGATAATTCCAAGGTAGTGCTCTCAGGGCTTAAAAACATAAATGAAGAAACAGCAGCTGAATGGATATTGATTCAGTCATCAACTAACCCAGAGTGTGTTGG
>CAKMZU010000306.1:2027-4297 GCA_929200485.1 uncultured Gammaproteobacteria bacterium
ATGCTATTATCTGCCTCTGGATAAGCCGGTTTACTCTTTATGGGTGGATAAAAAACGTTATCAAGTTGCCAGGTGGCCAAACCAGTCAGCAGAAATCTTTAACGAGATCGATACCAAAAATCTCGATAAAACCAGTAATGATGAACACTGGAATGCTAACGATTATTGGGCTGATGGCTCAATCGAGAATAACCCAGAAAATACTTCTATCTGGGCGTTAACGAATTTGTCTCGAGTCGCTATGCCAAATGTTAGTTTTACTGATGCTGAGATTCATATAAAGGCAAGCACAAACCAGTTGCTTAAAACAGCGATTAATCAACATGAAAAGGGGAGTTCAGCGATCGTTGTCTTGGCAGATATCAATCAGTCAATCAGTGGTAATGTTGAATATGCCGTGTCGCATCTTAATGCATTGGATTCGCCGGGGGAGTATTTTTATGACCAGAATAATCAGCAGCTTTGGGTTTACCCGGAAGATGTTGTGGGTTTTAAAACCCAGGAGGTCAGTGTTCGAACGGACAAGGCATTGTTAAATCTTACGGATAGCAGCCATATTAAATTTCGTTACCTCGAACTACTTGAAACAACCATGGAATGCCAAAGTAATTGTTCAGATATCGCGTTTGATCAGGTAAAAACCCGTTACCCTTTAACAGATGCTGACCAACTGAGTCAGCTATTAGGGTCATCAGAAGGCGCCTCTTATTTTTCTGCAAGTTTTGCTAATCCTCTGAGTAATTTTTACCAACTGTCTTCGTTCTCAGTTTCTTCACCTGCCGATCAGGCATTTATTTTACCTCTGATAGACAATGTTCAAGTAGCCTTTACGCCACTTTCTCATGGTGAATCATTTGCATTGTCGCAGACAAAAAAACTCCGCTGGCTAACACCCACTAATGCGACAGAAATTAAATTGCTTGTGGGGAATTTAGTTGATTCTCTCAGTATCGTCTGTGATACGGATGCGATTGCGTTAGGAGAGGTGAGTGAGTGTTTGTTAGGAGAAGGTTTTAACGCTGAGGGCGACTATTTTTGGCAGGTTGAATCACAGCTTAGTGGTCAAACACTGCGTTCACCGATTTGGATGTTTAGGGTTTCTGACTAATTTCACATAGATAATCTGAGTTGTGTATGTAGATGTTTAGCTAAATAGAATAAGTGTTTTCAGCATATCAACGATCAAATTTTCAATGGGTTAATATCCATAAATACCAATCATAAAAAAATCATCTCAATGGCGCATGAGAACTTTCTTCCGAAGTATTGCTTTTTATTGAACTATTAAAACAGTTTTCAATCTACATGTCGTACTGGGTTGCATTGATTTTAATGGGTAAAAAGATGCGCATCCTTTTTTTATTTTACTGTTTTTAGGTTTGTCATGTCTTTTTTTCGATTAAAAAATCAATTGCTCTTTATCTTCATTAGTATTCTTCTATCAGTGCAGCAACTTCATGCTCATGCTGGTATAAATATAATTATTGAAGAAGTGATAGCTATGTGTAGTTTTGTTCTGTCGCCTACTGCTGCGGACAAGTATAATCAGAAGCGTAAAAATTTAGCGTTAAAGCAAAGATTAGATAGTGTGTGTCCACAAAAAAGATCATCGGAACAGCCATACACCAAGGAAGATCTTAACGAACTTAGAGAGATAATAAAAGCAATTGATGATCAATGTTTCTCTGAACAATCTAAGCCTATATTGGATATACTGGAAGATGTATTTTCAGATGATTTTGCGAAGCTGTCAGAGCAAGCTCAAGAGAATGTACTCGTTCCGAAACTTAAGTGTCATCTTATGAAATCATTCGGGGAGGAGGCTAAGGAAACAGTTGACTCAATTGATCAGCTTCTGACAGAAAAAGGTTTTTCATCACATGAAGAGGATTATAAGTCAGGTAGGAAAAGTCCGCTCCCTTCCCCTTAAAGTGTTTACTTTCATGAAAAAAACTCTAGTAGAGACTTTACTGAGCATCAAGTGCCTCACCGTTAACGGCCAGGCTGTCATCTCCCATTAAATACAGGTAGGCTGGCATGATTGCCAATGGGGTCGGGTTTTTATCTTTAGGTTCTGCGGGGTAGGCTTGCGCACGCATGTCTGTTGCTGTTGCCCCGGGGTTGATCGTGTTGACGCGAATATTGCTCGTATTTTCTACCTCATCAGCGAGTACTTGCATCATGCCTTCAGTCGCGAATTTGGATATTGCATAAGCACCCCAATAGGCTCGACCTTTACGACCAACAGATGATGATGTGAAAACAACAGA
>CAKMZU010000307.1:0-2416 GCA_929200485.1 uncultured Gammaproteobacteria bacterium
GGTCTATAGCTTTTTTGACAGAAGCCAAAAGCAATTTTTAGAGGTGCCCTTCAATAAAAATACGTGAAATTAGTAATATGTAAGATAATAGCGGTGATTTTATGAACAGATGAATAAAAAAATTAAACCACTCCGTTTATTGATGTTTTTAAAACTTTCTTTTTCTTAGGCTGCACATCTTTTGGTGGGCTTATTGCACACTTGGGGTACTTCCATAAAACGTTAGTCAAGAAAAAAGGCTGAGTAAGCGACTCGCAGTTTAGTTAGCTGCTATATGTCGGTTTTTGCAAGGCCCTGCAAGTAACCAGCTTGATTTTGCTCTAGGATTAATCAGGGCAGGTTGGTTCGGTGCTATTGCTCCTTTTATTGCTTTTACTTTGCCTTCTGTAGTGGTGATGGTTGTATCTGCTTTCCATTCTGGCAAAGGATTTCATCTCGTCAAATAGCAATGAATGGGGTAGGAGGCATTAATGCATCTGTGGTTGGGTTGTTGCTTGCTGCACTTTATAACCCCGTGTTTATTTCAGGCATTCATTCATGGATGGATGGGTTGATTGCACTGGTAGGTTATTTATTATTGCGGACAGTTAAATTATCTCCATTTGTCATTGTGATTTGTTGTGTTATTTTCTCGGTAATTTCAAGCTCGCTGTTTTAGCACGATAATAATTTAGTCAATTATGAATTAAATTATTTATCTCGTTCGGAATTATTGTTGATAAAAGTTTACTAAATAGTTTTCGGATTATTTAGTATCATGCGAGTTTTATTGGTAAGTCTTTGCCTGTTTGTTCAATCGTTGGTAGCAGGAGTTCATTATCCTGAAGAAGGTTACTTTTCTTCCAAGCTAAATAAAGAGGCTAAAATCTATATTGCCTTACGATCACTACATTGGCATGTGCCGGAATTTGATATGGATGAGTTTGATAACCATAAAATAAACTTAATCGGAGCAGGTCAAATAGGTTTCAGCAAGAATAAAATAGCGACGCCATTAGATGAGCCATTTTTTTATCTAATCACAACATTAAGTTCGGTTAAAAAAGAGTCAAAAATTGGTCACATTATTGCTATGAGGCAGGAACGTTTAAATGCAATCAGTGATTTTGAAACACAGATACCTTCTGATGAAGAGCTAGAATCTTCTGATGATGAAACAGAGAATGAACTTAAAAAAATTACGTCTTCACTTACTCCTGAAGACATAGAACAATTTGATATTAATTTCGATCAAAATGCTATTTTAAGTTGTGTTCCAATGAAAGATTATTTCGTTGAAAAACAAGTTTATAGTTTAGATGGTAATGGAGAGCTATGTGTAAAAGGGTATATTCGGGAAAATATAAAAAAAGAAAAGATGTTTTCTGATGATAATGGGGTAAGTGAGGATTATCTTTACACTGAATTATTTAAGAAAGTAGGGAGAGAAATAATAAATCCAAAGAGGATCCTTTCACTAGCTAAGCTTTGTTCTGAAGGTGGTGGGCTAAAAAAAATGGCTATAAACTTATCAGAAATTCTTCCTGATGAAATTAAGGAGAAATATAAAGGCACTTGTAGTGTTAATACCGATCTAGAATTTAAAAGGAAAACCTCTAAACAACGTCCTGATCAATGTATCGAGTGCCCATCAAACTCGCGCTCATCTGATGAGTATAATGTAAAGTGGCAAGAAATAATTAAACTATTTCAAAACAAGGAGCCAAGGACAGTCGAGCATTGATTCGCAATGTTAATTCAACTAGAAAGGGATATTAGATCAGGTAGTATTTTTCCTAGTGACTTAGCGTTAAATGGTGGCTTTATAAAGGCACGAAAATTACCCTTAGGGCCGACTAAATAAATATACGCAGAATGATCTACGGTATAATTACCACCTTCGAGCATGATCTTTTTAAAGGGCACGCTAAGGCTTGTGGTTAGTTCGGTTAGTTGAATGAAATCGCCGGTGACTCCAATAATATCTTTGCCAAAAAATCCGACGTATTGCTTCATTTTATCAACAGTATCTCTAGCTGGGTCCACGCTAACTAGGGTGATTTTTACTTGCTGTTGAAGGTCTGCAGGCAGTTGTCTCCATGTTTGCTTCAATGTTGCGAGAGTCGTTGGGCATATATCAGGGCAGTGTGTAAAGCCAAAAAAAACTAAACTCCATTTACCTTTGAATGAATCAACAGTAAAAGTCTGGCCATTTTGATCGTTCAATGTGAAAGCCTTTAAAGGACGTGGCTTTTCAATGATAAAAATACCTTGCTGAATGAATTTAGCTGTTTGACTATTTTGATGAAGATAAAATCCCGCGATTCCTGCACTAAGTGCTAAAGTGCTTACGGTCAAGAAAACCAACAATTTTTTCATTGTTATTTTTTTACTTTAATAGATAGAAATCAATTAACATCATACAAAATAATGCGAA
>CAKMZU010000307.1:2426-4257 GCA_929200485.1 uncultured Gammaproteobacteria bacterium
TAAATAAATGATCGAGTAAGCAAATGTTCGCATTGGTGCTTTTTTATCGCCTTGAAGAATGCGGATGCTAAAGCCAATAAAAATTGCACCCAACATAATGGCGCTCGCCAAATAGAGATAGCCGCTCATAGTGGTGACAAAAGGCAAGAGGGACACGGCAACCATAATTAGCGTGTATAAAAAGATAAATTGCGCAGTGAACTTCGTACCGTGAGTAACCGGCAGCATAGGGATATTTGCTTTAGCGTATTCATCCTTGCGCGCGATGGCTAAGGCCCAGAAATGGGGGGGAGTCCAGGCAAAGATAATTAACACTAACAATAAGGCGTTTGGGTGGATTTCACCGGTAACAGCTACCCAGCCTAAGAGTGGGGGGATAGCACCCGCTAAACCACCAATCACGATGTTTTGTGGGGTTTTATGCTTGAGGACCAGAGTATAAACAACAGCATAGCCAAATAATCCGCCTAAGGTTAACAAGGCAGTTAATAGATTAACCTGAGTGATGAGTAACCATTGACCTAAAGCACCAAGTACAAAAGAAAAAAACAGGGCTTTGGTTAAGCTGACCTGCCCTTTGGCAACAGGTCGGTTTTGCGTTCTTAGCATGATCTGATCAATGGCTTGATCAGCAACATGGTTAATAACGGCGGCTGATGCGGCACAAAGTGCTATCCCTAGGTTGGCAATGATTATGAGCTCTAATGTGAGTTTTGGACTGTCAGCCATGACCATGCCAATGACAGCCGTCACCAGCATTAAAAATACCACATTGGGTTTTGTCAGGCGATAATATAACTGGCATTGGTTGATAAATGAATGAGGCACTGTTTTTGGGGGTGTGCTCTGTAACGTATCACTCATGCGATTTGGCCTTTATCTAAGAGATGTTTCAAGTTCACGCTAATTGGCAGGGTAAATCGAATTACACAATGCAGGCTGTGAAGTAATAAGATACCTGCAAATAAGGTGTGTAGAAGCGCGATTGTCATTGGGAATTGGAATAGAACATTAGAAATGCCTAGTCCCATTTGAACGGTTAACAAGGCAAATCCAATTTTTGCTAATGATTTCGTTTCGCAGGATTTGAATAAATTGAAATAGAAGAATACGCCAATAATAGTAACCGCAAGTGCACCTAATCGATGGGTAAAATGAATGGCTGCTCTTGCTTCAGAATGGAGTATGCCGCCTAAATAATTCGGCCCAATTGACTGGTAGAGGTTAAACCCTTTGGCAAAATTGGCATCCGGCCACCATTGCCCTTGGCATGTTGGAAAATCCGCACAGGCGACAGCTGCATAGTTACTGCTCACCCAGCCGCCTAATAGAATTTGACCTAAGACAAATAGAAACATTGTGAGTGAAAGCCAATGAAGTTTTCTGGAGGATGTGCTGTTTTTTGTTAATTCATGGCTTTGATTCTTTTCTCGTTCAATAAGCGCCAAACCATAAAATAGACAGGCAATAATCATTCCTCCAAGTAAGTGAATGCTCACTACTTGCGGCCAGAGTTTTAAGGTGACCGTCCACATGCCAAATAATCCTTGCAGGATAATAGCGATAACGGTTAGGGCAGATAGCAGTAAGGTTTTATTATTTGTTTGCGCAAGCTTGATGCTGGAAAAAAGTAGCAAAGAAAAAATAGCAATGCCGATGGCAGGGTCAAAGGCATCATAGACAGGTTTATCATCAATGACCCAAAACTGGGCTAAAACGATACGTGCCATGAGGAGAAGGAGAGCGACAATGACAGAGAGTAAGGCAAAAATGGCTTCAGCTGAGTTTGCGTGAGCCTTACTTATATCACTTGCTTTGACAAGCTCAGAAT
>CAKMZU010000308.1:0-2281 GCA_929200485.1 uncultured Gammaproteobacteria bacterium
CAAGGAACATTCACCAATGCCAACCCTGCGTTTGTCGAACAATATTTTGAGCAGGAGATCATGGCCAATAAGGAGCGCCAATTATTGGGCCATACAATATTCACCTTTTTAACCGTTGGTGTGCTTGCTTTTGGTATTAACAAAGGTCTAGGCAATGCCATTAAAATCTTAATGCCGATGCTATTTGTTCTGCTGGGTGTCTCTTTAGTGTTTAGCATTCAATCTGGCAATTTTATGCAGGGTTTTCATTTTTTATTTGACCCTGATTTTTCCAAAGTCACAGGCGAAGTGGTGTTAATGGCTATGGGGCAGGCATTTTTCTCGTTAAGTGTCGGTATGGGCGCAATCATGACCTACGGCTCATACATGGATAGACAAACTTCTATTGCGCGCACGGCGTTTATCGTCGCAGGGCTTGATACCTTAGTGGCTTTAATGGCTGGTTTAACAATTTTCCCACTGGTTTTTGCCAACGGCCTTGAACCTTCTGAAGGACCGGGGTTAATGTTTTTAAGCCTACCCATTGCGTTTGGTCAAATGGAAGGCGGATTACTATTCGGCACCCTCTTTTTTATCCTGATTGGTGTTGCTGCCTGGAGCTCTTCTATTTCTCTCATCGAGCCTGCGCTCGCCTGGATTAGTGAAAAGACCCCATTAAATCGTGCGTTTTCTTGCATTATCCTGATGGTGCTTGTCTGGATTGGTGGCTACGCCTGTATTTATCAGGATGGCGTATTCGACTTTTTTGATAAATTAACCAGTAATTATCTTTTACCTTTTGGTGGCTTATTAATAGCGATATTTACCGGATGGATCATGAAACGAAAGATTGCCAAAACGCAGCTTGCACAGCTTAGCTACTTTCAGTTCAACCTTTGGTACGCAACCCTTAGAGTCTTCTGTCCTCTTGGTGTGATCGCAGTGATAATTTCAGGGCTTTGGCCTACGATTCAATCGTTGTTTGGCGGTTAGCAGATCACCTCAAACTGACTATCGGATGGTGATTATTTCGGAAGACCCTTCGATGAACACAGGGCGAGTGGTTTATCTGCTCTCCCGACTCGCCTGCGAATGCCAAATGACCAGAAAAAGTTTTTAACATAGCAGTCTATAAGATTACTTACTAATCTGGTGCTGTGCTAGGCTTACCCTCTGTTAAAGGGAATAAGCCGAATGAATCTATCAACATACCAAAGACTTCATCAACTTGTCGCCTCCACTAATTCAGTCAGGCTCTCGCATACGGCTGCCGAATATCCCAAACATTTCCACAATGATGGATTGCCCATTTTAGTCATAGACCACCCTGTTGTTTCTGCCAAATGTTTATTGCAAGGCGCGCAACTCCTTGAATTTAAGCCTAAAGGCCAACCTGACTGGCTTTGGTTAAGTCCATTGGCGCGATTAAAACAACAAGAGGCTATTCGTGGGGGTGTCCCTATTTGCTTCCCCTGGTTTGGTCCGCATAAAAAAGATGCATCAAAACCGAAACACGGCTTTGCAAGACAAACACAATGGCAGCTGGATAATATTCAAAGCTTAACCGATGCCATTGTTCTAACTTTCAGCATGAGCTATCCGGGAAGTGACAGTACTCTACATCAACTGCCTTTTCGCATTGAGTGCAAATATACATTGGGTCATTCCATAACCATCGACTGCACCATTCACAATACCGCCAACGTTGATCAATGCTTTAGTTATGCTTTCCATACCTATTTTTCTATTACTGATCTACCTACCACTCGGGTTTCAGGGATTGCTGGAATAGACTACCTTGATAACACAAAGCAGCAGCAGCGCTTTTCTCAAGTGGGCGACATAGATTTTAATCAGGAAATTGACAGACTATTTCCTGTCGCCACACAAACACAACAGCTCGTATCAAACTCGCATACAACGCCAATAAACATCCGTTCAAACGATCAGGAAAGCTGTATTATTTGGAATCCATGGCAGGCGACAGCCGAAAAAATGCCAGATATTTCAAAGCACTACAACGAATTTGTTTGCATCGAAAGAGGTAACATCGAAGAAAAAACTGTTAAGCTTAATCCTGATCAACTTCATCAAAGTCAATTAATTATATCTAAACCCATAAATTAACAGAAAATAAATAATAAAATATTAAACGAAATTCGTTTATTTATTTGAACTCTTTGCTTTTTTTCATGTCTACCAGTAACAAGTGTGAAATGTCATCCACGTCGGCTGTGCTTTAGCGTTAAGTGCTAGCCACAAAAGAACCCCTTTGAGCTATCACGACCTTTCATACAGAAAA
>CAKMZU010000308.1:2291-4200 GCA_929200485.1 uncultured Gammaproteobacteria bacterium
GCTTACTCCAGGAGACTGCTGAGTATGCTTCTTCAAATTTTTAATCAGTATTATGGTGGATACTATGAAAAAGCGTATGAAGAGTTTAATTCCACAGGCATTAGGGGCATGCGTACTTGCGTCCGCAGCGTCTTCGCAAGCCTTCCTGGAAAACAGCAGTTTCTATTTAGTGCCGAGTGTTGGGTATCACTACACGGATGAGATGGATCATTTTGATAAATACCAGAAAAAACACGAAGCAACCGTTAAAGACATTGAATTTGATGATGGCCCCATTTACGGCATCTCATTTGGCTTTCAAACCAATGCGTATACTGCCATCGAATTTGCCTACAACTACAGCAATTTTGATATAGTCGCAAACGACAATGGTGGTGAAAAAAAGAGAGAAACTTCATATCATTATGTCCATGTTGATGCCCTGTATTATTTCAGTGACATCTATGAAAACAGTTTCTCTTTCTACATCCCTGTTGGTTTAGGCTGGGCCAAAAATGATCCCGATAGAAAGTCGGATGATCCTAAGGAACTCAAAGGCATCGAAGACACTGTGTTTAACTTCGGTGTGGGCGTGCAATATATGTTTGGCGAGCACTTTGGCCTTAGAGGCGATATCCGCGGCCTATACGGTTTCAGTCAAGAGAACTTCGATGCTATCGCACAAGTAGGCGTGGTCTTCCGCTTTGGTGTTCCTATGCCAATGGGCATGGCTGCGGATGATGGCATTAAAAGCGCAGATATTCGCTTTAAGTTGAATTCAACTGAGGTTGTGAATCCTAACGACCCAGACATTTTGGCATTGGTGGACGCAGTTAAAAACAACCCGAACGCTAACATCAAAATTCTTGCTTACTCCGACCGTTCAGGTAACACCAACTACAACATGAAACTTTCTCAACGTCGTGCAGACAGCTTGAAAAACATCTTGGTGAATAACTACGGTGTTGATCCTGATCGTGTCTATACAAAAGCCTTTGGCGACCAGGATGGCATGAGCCGTTCTCGTCATGCCGTGGCTATCGTGGAGTACTAATCACACACACCTACCTTAGTGTATGTTGAGTCCGTCAACTTCGGTTGACGGATTTTTTTATCTCACCCCCCCTCATGTGATTGAGGTCAGTCGCAGAAGAAAGATGACCTTTCTTTATTTAGTTTAATCAGGAGCAGAGTGTTCGCTTTGAATCTCAGGCCTTGAATACTGGATGCAGGCAATACACTCTGACTACAATTAATTGGTGGAAACTATATGAAAAAACAATTAAGAAATTTGATTCCTCAGACCTTGAGTGCCTGCGTACTTGCCTCTGCAGCAACGTCACAGGCGTTTTTGGACGATAGTAGCTTTTATATTGTGGTTCCTACTATTGGTTACCACATGACGGATGAAATTGACACTGTCGAAAAAGCTGTAAAGGATATGAAAAAAGAAGGTGTTGCAGGCGCTAAGGCAGATTTTGATGACGATGTAATTTATGGCATCTCATTTGGCTTTCAGTTCAATGGCAATATGGCACTAGAGCTTGCCTATAACTACACAAAATTTGACTATAAATTGAAAGCCAATCAAGCAATATTCTCAAATGGAAAAAATGAACTTAAGTCAGAACTTGAACACCACTATATCCATGTAGATGCGTTGTATTATTTTAATGATATTTATCAAAATAATTTCAGCTTCTACATCCCTGTGGGTCTAGGCTATGCTAAATATGAACCAGATAAGGGCAAAGGTGGTGTGGAGGATACTGAAATAAACTTCGGTGTCGGTGCTCAATGGATGTTCAGTGAACACGTCGGTGTCCGAGGTGATATCCGTGGCCTATACGGCTTCAGCCAAGAGAACTTCGATGCAATCGCGCAAGTGGGTCTAATGATCCGCTGGGGCATGCCTATGCCAATGAACGTT
>CAKMZU010000309.1 GCA_929200485.1 uncultured Gammaproteobacteria bacterium
CGCTAAAGCATTAAATATGCACAGGCGGACACTGCAAAGAAAGTTGAATAAGAAGCCCTTTTAGACAGAGTAAATAAACCCTCTCTCCAACCTAAGCCGGTTAAGATGTTCACCCAGCATTACATCTACGGATATCTGCTGGTTCAGTAAAATACGCAGGCAAAAAAAACCAGGCTAAAGCCTGGTTTAATCAATAGTAACGAGGGTTACTTAACCACCTGCAGAGGCAGCTGCAGCTGCGTCTTTATTCGCTTCAGGTTTTACAATATCCAGTAACTCGACTTCGAAAATCAACGCTTGGTTAGGGCCGATTTTCGCACCAGCACCACTTTCGCCATACGCTAGATTTGATGGAATGTAGATTTTGTACTTCGAACCAACCGGCATCATTTGTAACGCTTCAGTCCAACCCGGGATAACATTGGATACACGGAAAGTCGCAGGCTCACCACGTGAGTAAGAGCTGTCAAACTCATCACCATTGGTTAATGTGCCACGGTATTGAACCGTCACAGTATCATCAGCGGTTGGCTTAGCACCTGCCCCTTCGGTGACGACTTCATACTGTAAACCTGAATCTGTGGTTTTAATGCCTTCTTTCTTGGCATTTTCCGCCAGGAATTGATCACTATCGGATTTGTTTTTAGTCGAAGCTGCTTCTCTTTCAGCCAGCTGTTTTTCCATTTGCTCTTTTTGGAACGTTTGCATCGCTTCCATAATCGCTTGTTGATCAAGCTTAGGGTCAGCACCTTCAAACCCATCGCTTAATCCCTGTTGAAAAGCCGTTTTATCGATGTCGATTTTTTGATCTTTGAAGTTCGAAGCAATGTTCAAACCGATACCATAGCTCACTTTCGAAATATTGGTGTCTAATGATAAGGGCGCGGCTTTCGTCTCAGGTGCATCCGTCTTTTTGTTTTGATCTAAACAGGCCGTCATTGCGATAACGGAGCTTACCGCGATAACACCAAGCGCTTTATTCATGATTTCTCCAGATATTTTTCAAAAATATTGATCAATAGTAACAGTGAAATTTGATTATTTCAGTTTAATTTTGTTCCATCAGAGATTTTTTCATTAGATTCCATCTAATTCGCCATTTCTATCACGCATTTTCTGATCGACCGCTTTAATATCTTCAACCATTTTACCAACTTGTGATAGAGGAACCGTTGTCAGTGGTAGCCCAGTGGCTCCTGTTTTTTTCGCTTTTTCTTTCGCTTCATTCGCCGCTAACACTTCTGATAATTCTGAATCAGGTTCAGGTAAACGCGTACTTCTATCCGTTGCATCAACCAGCTCATAGCTTCCGCTTGCAGGTTTATTTGAGCTATATTGCCAATTGCCCTGCGCATCTTTTACTCGATAAACAATCACTTTTTCAACACCTGTGACTTTTTGACCAGTTAAAAACTGTTTGACTGAAACATAATATTCATTCACTTGTCGTTTTAAATGAATAAATGAGACCCCGCTAAAAGGGTTCAGATCATTAAGACTAATGACAGGCTTACCGGCAGGGCCCGGGATCTGAGTCATCAAGGCTAGAGGGACAACCATTATAAGAATAACCTTGATGGTAAATCCTTTCGATGAAAATCCTTTTTTACTCATAAACGCTCCTTGTTGTGTTTCGGGCCATCGCTTTTGTCATCAATCACAGACAGCAGATAAAACTTCCCCGAACTTATCATTTGCCGGCAAATTAATCAACTGGCTGTAGTGATCGAGCAATAATTTTAAATCCTCTGGGTTTTCCTGCTCTAGGGTCAGCCTCGATAAGTATTCATAGAGTTCAGCAACAGCGGTTTGTTCCAACATCAATTCAAAATTTAAAGCTTTTTTATAGATTTTGCTAAAAACAGAATCTTCTTTAAGGGTTTTACGCCATTGCCGAAACTCACTGATCAAAGAATGATCAACGCGATTCGTTAATCCGCCAATCTGCGACTGATTAAGCGTTTTATTATTCGCACTTACCCAGCAAAGACTCAACAAAATCAACACATTAAATCCTTGCTCCTGTAACGCCAGCAAAGCGGCTTCCACTCCCTCTTTTTGGTAGATTCTGAGCATATATTGCCACAGGGGATTATCTAATTGTTTTTGCATTTCCATCGGAGGTCGTGTTCCAGCTACAATACCGCTATGTTACAGATTACCCAACTTGATTTACAACGCAGTGGCAAGCCACTGTTTGAAAAAGCTCAACTTACCCTTCATGCCGGTCAGCGATTTGCCCTTATTGGCAATAATGGCACAGGCAAGTCGTCATTGTTTCAGGTCATTTTAAAACAATTAGACATTGATGGCGGAGAAGTGCTCATGCCGGAGCGATGGAAAATTGCGCACATGGCGCAAGATATCCACTCACTTAAAAGGCCAGCCGTTGACTATGTCATAGATGGATTTCTTGAGCTTCGAGACCTTGAACAAGCACTTAAAACGGCCGAAGCGCAGAATGCTCACGAACAGATCGTCAAGCTACACACGCAGCTTGATGCTATCAATGCCTACACCATCGGACATCGAGCGGAAAGCATCCTGCAAGGCTTAGGATTTAAAGCAGCGGACAATCACAGACCCGTTGGTGACTTTTCAGGGGGATGGCGTATCCGTTTAAACCTTGCTCGTGCACTGTTAAATCCCGGTGACCTGTTATTGCTTGATGAGCCAACCAACCATTTGGATGTAGAGGCAATTTTCTGGCTGGAGCAATGGATTAAGCAATATACGGGCAGCTTGATTCTCATCTCTCATGATAGAGATTTTATCGATCAAACGGCCTCCCACATCGCACATATCGAATCACATCAAATCCATACCTACAAAGGCAGCTATTCGGACTTTGAACGACAACGTGCAGAAAGGCTAAACCAACAACAAGCGCAGCATGAAAAACAGCAAGCGCAAATTAAACACATGCAATCCTATATTGATCGCTTTAAAGCCAAAGCCACCAAAGCGAAGCAGGCGCAAAGTCGAATCAAGGCTTTAGAGCGAATGCAATTGGTTGCAGCCGTTAAATCACCCTCGGACTACCACTTTGAAATCCCACTGGCTGAAAAAACGGGCTCCCCGCTAATTAAGTGCGAGAACTTGCGGGTTGGCTATGATGATAAAACCATTGTTGATGGAATCAACTTCACCTTGGAACCCGGCATGCGCATAGGGCTTCTCGGTGAAAATGGCGCAGGTAAATCTACTTTATTGAAAAGCTTAGTCGGAGAAATCCCAATACTTTCCGGGGATAGACTTACCCATAAATACTTATCCATTGGCTATTTTGCTCAGCACCAAATCGAAGCGTTGGATTATGATGCAAGCCCAGTCCTTCACATTCAGCGAGTTGCACCTAAAGCCTCAGAGCAAAGCATTAGAGACTTTCTTGGCCGCTTTTTAATCAAGGGAGATATGGCAAGCAATACGATCCGCCACTTTTCTGGCGGTGAAAAAGCCCGCCTTGCACTGGCCATTGTCGCCTGGCATAAGCCCAACCTGTTGATTCTCGATGAGCCGACCAACCATTTGGATATAAAAATGCGTGAAGCCCTGGCTGAGGCAATCAGTACCTTTGAAGGCGCAGTGGTGCTGGTATCCCATGATCGTTATTTATTAAGACACTGTGTCGATGAGCTCTATCGGATTCATGACGGGAAGCTTTACGAATTTAACGGCGATTTATCCGATTATCAAAAAGCGGTGTCCAAAGAGCAGGCAACTGAAAAAGCCAGCGATAAGCCGGTTGATAAAAAACAAGCACGAATTGATGCAGCCAAAGCCAGACAAGCCACAGCACCCATTAGAAAGCGCATCAAGAAAATTGAAGCAGATCTTGATAAACATCAGGCACGGCTGGATACAATTTTAGAGCAAATCAGCCAACCTGACATGTATGAAGAGAGCAACAAAGACCAATTAAAAGCCTTATTATCAGAAGAGGCTGATTTAAAGGCCTTAATTGAGTCCCTTGAAGAGCAGTGGATGGAGGAGCAGGAAAAGCTTCCGGAAGATTAGTATTTTGTGGGACAGCTACTAACTTATGGCTTATGGCTTATGGCTTATGGCTATGCTAGCGAAGGCATTCGTGCCTACGGTACACTCAGGGATGAGAGAAACTGGCTAACCCGACATCCCTGCAAACTGGCGACTTAAATCCATAGCATAGTTGTCAGTCATGCCACCAATATAATCCAATG
>CAKMZU010000310.1:0-2038 GCA_929200485.1 uncultured Gammaproteobacteria bacterium
ACATCCAAGCCGACACTTAATAAGATGCTAATGGGTCTTCTAGCCGTTAGTCCAGCGGCCTTTGCTGAAGACAGTTTTTATGAAGCACTCACCTCAGGTAAAGCGAAATTAGATACTCGACTTCGTTATGAAACCGTTGAGTCAGACAAACCGGATACTAATTACACATCAGCACTAACACTACGCACTCGTCTAGGTTATGAGACAGGTGAACTGTTTAAAACCAAAGGCCACATTGAAATGTCTGACAACCGGATTGTCGGGGGCGTTGATAACTACACAAAGCCAGACCACTCAACTATTGCAGACCCCGAAGTCACTCGCCTAAATCAAGCTTATTTGAAATCTTCACCCCTTGAAGGATTAACGGCGACTGTGGGTCGTCAACGCATAATCCTTGATAACGCACGCTTTGTTGGTAATGTTGGATGGCGTCAAACCGAGCAAGTTTATGATGCAGCACGCTTTGAATATGGTATAGCAGATTTTAAAGCAGATATTAGCTACGTCTGGGATGTGCATGGCATCGCAAGTAAATTCAATCGAGAGGCTCAAGATGTTTTTGTCAATTTAAGCTATAAAACACCTGTGGGCAAGGTAACTGGCTACCACTATCTCAATAAGAATCAGGAATTATTGGATATCGCCACCACAGGTATCCGTTTTACAGGCAAAACCAAAGCGGGTGAAATTGGCTTAAACTATCAAGCAGAATATGCGATGCAAGAAAATAGCCTTGCAGATAAAGAGGCTGATTATATGCATGCCTCGCTCGGTGCAACTTATAAAGGCTTTGGTTTTGCAGCAGGCTATGAAGTATTAGGCAGTGATGATGCAACCTACGGATTCCAAACACCTCTTGCCACGAAACATGCATTCAATGGTTGGGCGGATCAATTCCTGGCCACTCCAGATCAAGGCCTCTCAGATACATACGCCAAAATTTCTGGCTCAGTTGCAGGCATCAAAATGGCTGCTGTCTATCATAAATACGACAGCGTAGAAGAGAGCCTTGAACTGGGCTCAGAAATCGACGTAGTGATTGTTAAACCTTTTGCTAAAAAGTATAAAGTTGGGGTTAAATTTGCGGATTACAGCGCTCCAGACGATAGTGCAAAACATGACACTACAAAATACTGGGCATTTGCTGAGATGAAGTTTTAATCGTCGCAACTGTCATCTAACAATCAAATCATGGTTGTTAGATGACTCAAAACAATCTATTCATTTGCATAAATATTTCTTTCATTTTTCATATCCTTGAAGCATTCCCTTTTTACACTTCCCCTCAGCTCCTGAAGACTCAAAGGCATCAGAAAATCGGTTCTAATTTGACCTTAGAGGATTAATCCCAACCCAATCAAACCATCATTGAAAAGTTACTTTTTCCTTTACAGATTTTGCAAAAAGCACGGTAAAGATCTGAAACGCAGAATTACGTCAATGGATCAATATTTTATGAATACGCTGTTTTGTCAGATCAAGACATGAAAAATAACTATTGATTCAATATTTTAATGTAATATTGTAACCTCTGAGATAACTCGTCATCTATTCCCTCAAGTGGTTTATCAAGTAGTTCATCAAGTGGTTTATTACGTCGTCGCCGCATAAGCAACTTGTTATTAGTTCCTATTTTTTTTAATGGATTTAGTTTAAATCTTTTATTACTTGTGCGTACATAATTAATTATATGGTTATATTCCATAATCGCAGAGGGGGAAGTACCCGTATCAGTCTTATTTTCCCTATTTATACCTTCTTTATAAAAAATAATTTTCTCATTTTCATCGCAAGAATCTTCATCGTAAATTTCATTGCTAACTCCAATAGGCGGGCTATTTTCATGATTGTCTTTTCCTTCAAAAAATAAGTTATTGTCAACCTCCTCACTCGCAGAACTTGAAGGAGCACTGCCAAAACCACTATCAAGATCGCTGTCAGGGTCTTTATCTGCATCAGAACTATCAGGATTTTCATATTTGACTAATTGTTTAAAAATTCTACTCTTATACTCCTGATTACCTTTATTAGAAGA
>CAKMZU010000310.1:2048-4177 GCA_929200485.1 uncultured Gammaproteobacteria bacterium
TCCTCAGCACAATAAGAACTTTCAAGATTAGCTGTAGAGCAACAAAAAAATCTAAAAATCATTCGACATTTACTGAAACTAATACTTGATGCTCTATGTACAGAGAAAGTAAAAAGGAAGATAAAAATAAATGAGAAAGATTTTTTAATACGCATAGAAATCCACCTGCTTACCTTTGACAACGTTCACTAGTAAATAATTTCATTAAATATTGAAAACTCTGATTTAGAGTTCAGAACGAAAAGCGATAGGGTGTTTGGTATATCAGACTAGGTTTCAAATATGTGAAAAAACAGTTGAATGGCATTATTTACCTTGTCAGTTTTCCACTTTGTCAAAAGTGGAAAATATAATCTGGTAAAAACATAAAGGGAGTGAAGATCTGTCAGATTAAGTGAGAGTGTTATATTCTAGCTCATACAGGAATTCATACGTTTTTTCTATATGAACAATTTCAGCAGAATAGCCTGTATACCATTTTGCTTTGCTCAATTCCTGCCCTTGTTGGTGATCAGGATGCTGCATCTATGCCCTTATATCTTTAAGACGATACCAATAAGATAAGGCAATTTCTTTCCCTAGCTTTTCAATAGACTAAATATCAATGCAATTGCGACGAACACTCCCTGTTCTCTTAATCTCTGCCTATAAAACCAGATCTAAAAACTGACTTTGGTGACATCCACAAAGATTTTAAGTGATTGCCCTTTATAAATATATTTTTTAGGGTTTATGTTATTCCATTTAATTATATCACGCATCGAAACATTAAATTTATCAGAAATCCGTGCTAAAGAATCTCCCTTACGGACTTTATAGTGAATCTTTCGGATCATCTCCTTTAGAGTTTTCTTAGGCTTATCCTGCCAGATTACTAGCGACTGACCGACTCGCAAGGCATCCTTGGGAGACTTACTATTCCACTTGGCTAATGAATTCACGCTCACATTATATTTTTTAGCGATCGACCAAAAAGAATCACCTGATTTAACCTTATAATTCAATTTATTCTTACTGCCTCTCGGCTGCCTTGCCTGAACTGAGCGTAAACGCTGTGATTGACTATAGGAATATTCAATGGCTTTATCCTGAGCCATCGGAATCATCAAGGTTTTCCCTTTAATAATCCGGTTTGATGAAAGCTGATTCACTTCCCGAATTAACGTCGTATTACTCTTATAATGCTCGGCTATGCCAGATAGGGTTTCACCTGATTTGATCGTGTGGCGCTTCCAGGCAATTCGGTCTTTCTTTGGTAGTTTTGATAAAGCTAGGATAAAAGTTTCTTTTTTATCTGCCGGCACATGAAACGCATATTTATCTGCTGGCGGGGTTGCCCACTGATTAAGGTCAGGGTTCAGATAGTACAACTCCTCAATAGGTGTTTCAGCCAAGGTTGCTGCTTGGGCAAGATCGAGCGGCGCACTCAAATGCACCGTTTCAAAATAAGGCTCATCCGCAATTGCTAATAAATCAATATCAAAAGCGTCTGGGTCTTTGAAAATAGTGGATAAGGCAATAAGCTTTGGCACATAGGCTTTCGTTTCTTTGGGTAATGACAGATGCCAAAAGCTGGTGGGTTTTTTCAGCTTTTTATTTTTGTTAATGGCTCGACGAACGGTGCCTTCCCCTGCATTATAGGCTGCAAGCGCATGCAGCCAGTTATTGTCGAAATAGCGATGCAGGTAAGAAAGGTACTTGATTGCTGATTCTGTTGCCATCAAGGTATTACGTCTGTCATCTTTCCACCAGTCACTTTGCAGCTTAAAGCGCTTCGCGGTCATGGGAATAAACTGCCACAAGCCTGATGCTTGACCATGTGAGTAAGAAAAAGGCTCATAAGCACTTTCAATAATCGGTAATAGCGCCAGGTCTGTCGGCATATTATGCTTTTCAAGCAATTCGACAATTGCAAAAATATACCGCGCTGAACGTTGTTGAACACGTGCCAGATAATTGGGGTTTTTCTTATACCAATTCAGATAAGGTGTAACGCGATTATGGGTAATACCATTGAGAACAAGACTCTCCTGTACCCTTGGCCAGATCGTCGTGTCTTCAGTAATTACGACGGCAAGCTCATCAATTGGATGGTTAAACTGAGCGTCCTCAACGGCATAGCAAAAGTC
>CAKMZU010000311.1:0-926 GCA_929200485.1 uncultured Gammaproteobacteria bacterium
ATTTTGGTTTTTGCCGCTTTTGATGCGGTTTCCACAGGTTGCCGTGATAAATCTCTGCCTTTCATTGCTGCGGCGATTGAGTGTCTGCATGCCTATTCACTTGTTCATGATGATTTGCCTGCGATGGATGATGATGATTTACGTCGAGGCAAGCCCACGAGTCATATTGCTTTTAGCGAGGCGACAGCGATTTTGGTGGGTGATGCATTACAAGCACTGGCCTTTGACTTGTTGGCTAACTCCGAAGATCTTAGTGAGTCGCAGCGTTTACAAATGATAAAAGTGTTAGCGAAAGCCGCAGGTGCTTCAGGAATGGTGCTTGGGCAGTCAATGGATTTATACGCTGAAAATAAAACCTTAACGCTGGCGCAGTTGGCGAAAGTTCACTCATTAAAAACCGGTGCGTTAATTCGGGCGTCAGTTGCCTTGGGGGCGATTGCAGCCAATGCAACCGGTCAAGAGCAAAGCGCGTTAGATCAATATGCTATTCATCTTGGTCTTGCGTTTCAAATCCAGGACGACATTTTAGATGTTGAATCGGATACCGAAACCTTGGGTAAGTCGCAAGGTGCTGACATTGCACTGAATAAATCAACCTATCCGAAACTTTTAGGGTTGGGCGCATCAAAGCAAAAGGCAACGGATACGATTGCTCAAGCTAAAGAGGCCGTTATTGCCATAAAAAATCATCAGACACTCCTGGCCATTGCTGATTTTGTAACGAATCGAAGACACTGAGTTTCAAGTGTTGCATTGTTATTTTTTAAAAAATTGCGTGCGAACCTATAAATGGCTGTAGAGAATTTGGCTATATAAATAAGGGGTGTATGAAATTTAATTAAAAAGAGACGTAAGACTCATAAAAGATTACCCCCTTCCTTATCCACTTGTTAGATCCAAACTATACTTTTGATCCTTTAATTCAT
>CAKMZU010000311.1:936-4176 GCA_929200485.1 uncultured Gammaproteobacteria bacterium
TATACAAAAAGAATAAATCAGTGTGGCTTAATGTATTTTCAATATTCCCGAATCTTATAAGGTAATTCTATGAATGATAAAGGCTGGATGCTGAACCCGGATGCAATCAAACAAGCGAGGATGTGCATCAACATTATTCAAGAAGAGTTGGGCGTAAAACTCAAACTCTCTCATCCCGAGTTTCTTAATATGATTAATGATTATGTTGATCTAACAGAGTCAGTTGAGTTGGAGATGGCTTATAGAAACCTTTTACAGTTTGATGGTGAAGGCAAAGGAAAGAAAACTAAAAAAACCATTGTTCCGATTAAGCAAGATATGCCTTTAGCAAAAGCAAGCGTCACTTCTGCGCCTCGTGAATCGGAAGAAACGATTAATTATAAGGGGAAAACTTACCCGAAATACTGTGAAGGGAAGACATTTAAAGGGTTGTATCGGGGGCAGGCCCGCTACAATTAGAGCAGCACTAATGCCACAGTAATATATCTATCCATCCGTATTTAATAGTTATATGGATAGCTGCATGCGTGATTTGTTATTAAGAGTATTCAAAAAATATTAGTGTTTAGTATGGATGGCTAAGTCAAGAATCTCGCTTATCGCAGGGTGGCCCCAAATTATTTTCTGCGTTACAGAATACCTCCCCAATGGAAATTTAAGCGTTGGCGCTGTTAAAAATCAAGCAGTTTTCATAAAAGTACGGTAAAATACGCGCCCCCATTTTTAAGTCTTGGGAACTGTGGTGGTCAAACAAATATTTACGGACATTCCGAGCGCTGAGCCAGAAACACCTTTGCTGGATAAAATCACGCGCCCAGAATTATTACGTGAATTGCCGCCTGAAGAATTACAAACCCTTGCCAATGAGCTTCGTCACTTTTTGCTTTATACTGTCGGTCAAACCGGAGGGCACTTTGGTGCAGGGCTTGGTGTTATTGAGCTGACCATTGCATTGCATTATGTGTTCAATACGCCCTATGATCGCATTGTCTGGGATGTCGGCCATCAGACGTACCCCCATAAAATTCTCACTGGCCGAAAAGCTGCCATGGCAACCCTTAGAACAGCTGAAGGCATTTCAGGATTTCCTAAACGTTCTGAATCCCCTTTTGATGCCTTTGGTGTTGGTCATTCAAGTACGAGTATTAGCGCAGCCTTAGGTATGGCTGTCGCTGCGCAGCAAAAGCGCGAAGATCGCCATGCTATTGCGGTGATTGGTGATGGCGCGATGACAGGTGGGATGGCCTTTGAGGCATTACATCACGCAGCGCATACTAAATCGAACCTGTTAGTTATTCTAAACGATAATCAGATGTCCATCTCAGCGAACGAAGGGGGCTTGGCCAGTTATTTTGCCAAAATATGGGTGAGCAAGTTTTATCATAGTGTTCGAGAAGGTGGAAAAAAAGTCTTATCGTATTTGCCGCCAGCCCTTGAACTTGCCAGAAGAACAGAAGAGCACATGAAGGGCATGGTGTCTCCTGCAACCTTGTTTGAAGAGCTGGGTTTTAATTATATTGGGCCTGTTGATGGGCATGATCTTGGCTCATTGACACATGCGCTGAATAACATGAAAGATTTCGATGGACCTCAATTGCTTCATGTGTTTACGCAAAAAGGGCATGGTTTTACCCCGGCTGAACAAGACCCTATTGGGTACCACGCCATTAATAAGATCTTGTCGAAAAATGAACGGCAGCCTAGGCCTGCGGTTGTCAAGAAGCCGATACCTAAGTACCAGGATGTGTTTGGTCACTGGCTGTGTGATATGGCGGCTAAGGATGAGCGCTTGTTTGGTATTACCCCAGCTATGCGAGAAGGCTCAGGTATGGTCGCTTTCTCTGAGCAGTTCCCTGATCGCTATCATGATGTGGCTATCGCTGAGCAGCATGCGGTCACTTTTGCTGCAGGTCTTGCTTGTGAAGAACAAAAACCTGTGGTGGCAATATATTGAACTTTCCTTCAGCGGGGTTATGATCAACTTATTCATGATGTCGCTATTCAGAACTTAGATGTGCTTTTTGCCATTGATCGAGCGGGTATTGTTGGTGAAGATGGTGCGACCCATGCAGGTGCATTTGATTTAAGTTATTTGCAAGCGGTGCCTAACATGTTGGTAATGGCCCCTTCGGATGAAAATGAAACCTGCCTTCTGTTGAATACAGGTTTTTATGCTAAGCAACCGGCGGCGGTTCGCTACCCAAGAGGTCAAGCTGAGGGGGTAGAGATTACAGCAGGTTTTGATACGGTGCCCATTGGCAAGTCAAAAGTCATTAAAGAAGGTGCCAATGTTGCTATTTTAAATTTTGGTGCGCTGCTTCATGAGTCTCGCATTGCATCAGAAGCGATAGATGCGACGCTGATTGATATGCGATTTGTTAAGCCGCTAGATCAAGCGCAATTACTTAATGTAGCAAAGTCCTGCGAACTTATCGTTACTGTGGAAGAAAACGCCTTATTAGGTGGCGCAGGTTCAAGCGTTGCATTGTTTTATCAGCAGCAAGGCATGCAGGTTAATTGTCTTCATTTAGGCTTGCCTGATCGATTTATTGATCATGGAAAGCGTCCGGAGTTATTGAGTCAGTGTGGTTTAACGGGTGATGAAATGCTGAAGAGAATCCAGGCGTGCCTTGAACGTTCAAAACAATCATATCAGCGGGCCGCCTTCCAAGACAAATAAGGCTTTTAAGGGCTAATCATAAATAACTCATTTGTCA
The DNA here is from genome assembly GCA_929200485.1 of uncultured Gammaproteobacteria bacterium. Lineage (GTDB taxonomy): Bacteria > Pseudomonadota > Gammaproteobacteria > Pseudomonadales > DT-91 > CAKMZU01. The sequence goes on from CAKMZU010000311.1 coordinate 3,654, forward strand.
TTTCTAGTTATCCATAAGGGAGGTAGAATTTAAAAAAATACCACCATTCGCTAAAAACCTTCCTTTTTTTGCTAGGGGGCACAATCTGTTTGCGGTAATTCATTATCTTCTACTTCCCTAAGGGGGGAGGTGACTATTAGTGTGTTGTGTATATTCTTCTTTTGCTTGTAAATAATACACTCCTCCTGGGAATTCAGACGCTTGAGAAGGAGGAAGCGATTTTTCAGCTTCCATCTCTTCAATAGTGTAACTTTCAATGTTTTTATTTTCTTTGATGTAATAGCTCGCCGTTATCTCTTTGTCGCTGTTTATATAAAGTTCACCTTCAGCTAGCGTTATGTATTTTATTAAACTGTCCGTGAAGAAGGTTGCCCTCGTTAAGTCGTCCTCTTCTTTTTTGGGTGAGGCAAGAAATGGATCCACATGACTAAAGTAATTTCTGATGGATTGATCTTTTATGGAAAAGTCAAATTTTTCATCATTATAGCGCTCTTTAGTTTCTTCATCAACGCTTCCATAGAAC
>CAKMZU010000312.1:0-2415 GCA_929200485.1 uncultured Gammaproteobacteria bacterium
GCGTTAGGCTTAATGCGGAAAGGCAGTTTGCTGCCGTTGGTTACATCACGAATGAAAAAGTTGGTTTCGTTACCTGCCATGTCCCAAACTTGAGGAGTAAAGCCATCGCTGCCGTCTTGCTCTAGGCGAACGGTAGGGGTGTTGCCTTCGACAATATGTAAATCCACCACTGGATTGGCCGTTTTAATACCTACATCGCCATCGCTTTCGACGAGTAATGTATTAGCTGGCGCACCCGCTTCAACTTTAAACGGTATTTTTCCGGCTGTTGAATCGGTAATGCCAAAATATTCTTCGCCACCATTGCCTGAATCATTGATAGTGATTTCCCAGTCATTTTTGGGGAAAGAGGCTGAGGCACTCGTATCGTCAAATTTGATGCGTAGATTGTTTTCTTTTAAGCGAATAGTGTCAAAGCCAAAAGACTCGGAAGTGTCACAGTCGATACCGATACATTCACTGCCTTTAACAATGACGTCAGTGTTATAGATTTGGGCAGCCCAAACGGCAGCGGGAATAGAGGCAATGGCAACGCCTGCGATTATTTTCTTTTTCATGAGTTCTCCTTACTGCTCTTTATTTTTTAATTTGGTGACTTGGCCATCGACAATGTTAAATCGCTTGGTTTTAACCGCTTTAATGACTTCGCCCATAGGGAGTGATTGTGGATCACGGCCGTTGCTGTTGTCGTCGCTTAATTTTTTCAATCCTTTGCTGGCGAATATTTTGGCTTCGTAGCTGCCGTCTGCAAGCGGTGCTGTTGGAACTATATGTAGGTCGTTAGAGCGAAGAGTGAAATCAGCTCTGTTGCGAATCGTAACGAATTTGACGTTTTCTATATCTGTGGTGATGGTTAATGCGTTGCTGTCACCACTGATCGTGGTTTTAGCTGAAGCTATCGCACTGATGCTGAGCGCAGCACTAAAAGCTGCCCATTTAAGTAGAGGATATCGCATGTATCACGCTCCTGTGAATTTATTATTGGAATGATGAGCATGGCAGTGGAGGTAATGCTCTTTACCTAGGGGTGCGATAGTATACAAAAGAATCTTATTTTTCTATTGTTTTTCAAAAAGAGATAGAGGTTTTTGACCTAACGTTTAAAGTATGGCCTAATCCAACATTTTTTATTTCTTTTTTGAAGGTTGGGTTTGCAATGTTTGTTTGGGCGCTACTGGTTTTTACATTTTTTAGTGTTCAATCGAGTTATTCGGTGGATGCTAATATGCTTGCGCCGAGTCATGATGACTTTAGTGCTTTGTTAGACAGTGTCAGCTCTCTTGAAGGAAAGCATGATCCAAAATGTTATGCCACAGCTGCAAGGCTTGAGGATTTTGTTTACGGTACGCCGCTCGAAGATAGCGCGCGGTTTTTTAAAAATACCAGGCAAAAAGCGCTCATTAAAAAGATTTGGCAACAGGCGTCAGTCAATGCGCATAAGCAAGGGCTTAGTGAGATTACTTCCAGTGGGCTCTTTCCATATCTGAAACAAGAATTAAACGCCACCAAGCCCAAAAAAGGCCCTTGGAAAATCGCGATCGACCAACCGCCTTTTACCTTGACCATCGATGAAGATACGCAAAGACAATATAGTAGCATTGCTTACAGTTTAAGAGCCCTACTTGCTGTGCAGCAAGATAGCCTACTTGAAGATACCCTGTATTTGCCATTAGCTGACGATGCGGTTGAAAAATTCAAATTGTTCGTGGATCTTTATACGCTAGGTGCGTTGCAAATAGCGGATAAGATGGCGCGCTCACAAGATAAATACAGGGTTGATCAGTCGTTACTTGCAAAGGCCTTTCAAACAATGCAGGTTGATGCCTACCCAACACAGGCACCTGCATCTAAGTCTATAAAGCCTTCTGTCAATCAAGATGAATTAATCAAAGCCCTTATTGACAAAAAAATCGCAGCTTATGCCGCCTATAATCAAATTTCCAATAAAGTTTTTATGCGGAATCTTCAGGTATATTTCGCACGCGTCCCTTGGCCAGATACCCCAGAAGAAGCGAAAACGTTCAAAGAAGATTTCCAAACGGTGATGATGGGCTTTACCGAAGATGTATATTTAGGAGTTGAACGAGTTGCCAAGGCAAGAAAACACTCGCTTATTCGGGTGGAAGATGTCAAAGCTTTTGCTGATCGTTTTATTCCTCATCAGATTAATGCCTATGAAGATGCGTTGTTTTTCCCCAAATTAGGTGCCGATGAGCGTGTCAGCCTCGAATCCTATGATATGGATGCTTTTCGTGACAGTGGCTTACATTGGCGTTATCTGCAATGGACGATCGAAAAAGAAGCCTTTAATCCGCACTTGCAGTTAGATCCATTTTCAGCAGAGTTGTTTGTTGAGAATGTCGCACAATTTGGTGTGCTGGTTCTGCGAATGGCAGGTATGGCTGCGAAGGAGGC
>CAKMZU010000312.1:2425-2919 GCA_929200485.1 uncultured Gammaproteobacteria bacterium
CGACAGCCGTGGGTATTGAATTTTCTCATTACTCCTCAGACTGGTTAAGCCGACTGCTGCGCACCTATAGGCTAAGAGATGCCTCGACCGGTGTGCTGGATATTCCTCCGGCCTTTGGCGGTTCAGGCATAGCATCAGAGGATTTGAATAACGATGGGTATCTGGATCTTTTGATTCTCAGCGGTCGCGGTAATGCGCTTTATCTCAATGACGGCAAAGGGCAATTTACCAATGTCACACAATCGGCAGGTATTGATTGGAAGCGAAAAGATAACACCGATGGCGAGCCAAGGCAGCCCTTGATTGTCGATTTTAATAACGATGGATTGCAGGATATTTTAATTACTTATGTCAAAGACGGGCACAGGTTATATCAAAACCTCGGTGGTATGCGTTTTAAAGATGTTACTGATCAGGCAGGTCTTGGAGGTGAGCTATTTGCTGGTGGCCCAGCCGCTGCGTTTGATTTTAATCAAGATGGTTCGTTGGATATT
>CAKMZU010000312.1:2929-4174 GCA_929200485.1 uncultured Gammaproteobacteria bacterium
TGAATGGCGGTACGAATAAATTCTTTATCAATAAAGGCAATATGCGCTTTGATGATGTCACAGAAAAAACCGGGGCAGGTCATACAGGCTGGGGGCAAGCCATTACGCACACAGATTTTGATAACGATGGATGGCAGGATGTAATCGTTGGCAATGATTTTGGTGTCAATGTGTATTACAGGAATGTCGAGGGTAAACGTCTTGAGGATGTTTCTGGAAAGATTGGTACAGATAAACCTTCTTTTACCATGGGAATAGGTATTGCTGATATTAATGATGATGCGTTACCTGATGTGTATATTTCAAATATTGTCACGATGAATAAAGATGAAAAATATGTTCTGCCCAACCAAGATACGCCCATGAAATTCGATGCCAATAAGCTGGCAACTATGCGTATTGTTGAAGCGAATGATTTGTTTATTTCGTCGGAAGGCGCAGATAAACAGTACCATTTATCTAAAGCGGTAGGTCGAGGGTATGCTTCTACAGGTTGGTCATGGGGTGCGGACTTTTTTGATTATGATAATGATGCCGATGATGATCTGTATGTATTAAATGGGATGAATGAATATGCGGTGTATAGCGATCAATCTTTTAAAGAAGTGGATGGTTATGGGGCAAGATATCAGGATATTTTTATGCCGGTTAGCGAAAAAGAATTGAATGTGCTCTTTACCAACGATGGCGGCAAACTGAAAAACCTCTCAAAAGGCAGTGGGTTGGATGTTATGGTGAATGCTCGAAGTGCAACCTATCTGGATTTTGATCGAGACGGTGACTTGGATGTCGCGATGAATAATTACCACGATAAAGCCATGTTTTTTAAAAATAATAGTGGGATGAAAAAGAATAAATTTATTACGGTTAAACTCATCGGCAATCCTGAAAAACAATCCAATCGTGATGCGATTGGTGCGCGTCTCATTGCAACCCTGCCCGATGGCAATACCGTTTGGCGTGAGGTGTCGAGCAGTCGTGGTTACTTAACCAGCCACCCTAAAGAACAGCATATAGGGATGGCAGAACATACTTCAGCGGATTTGGTTATTCGATGGCCAAATGGAGAGAAGCAGAAGGTTAAAGGCTTGGCTGCAGGGTCGCATTATACTATTGAGCAGGGTGGTTCTATTCAGGCAAGGACTTGGGTGAAATGATCCGGTTACTGATGATGCTGTGTTTTTCGCTGACTGTAATGGCGGAAAATACACTGAAAAATGCGGTTTCACCCTATTTAAAACAACA
>CAKMZU010000313.1:0-1158 GCA_929200485.1 uncultured Gammaproteobacteria bacterium
ATTGTTCATAGCTCGCATAAAAGTCGAAAATTTTCTATCGCGTCAATCGTTGATCATGCGGCTTTAGGTGTTGTCGATGAAGGTTGGGTTATGCTGCCCAAGGCGTCGCTGTCTGATCAAAAGCTTATTGATCGGCCTAACGCGCTAGCAGCACTCGTGTATTTGTCGATCAAGGCAAATTATCAGGATCAGTTGATCGACGATAGGATTGTATCTGAGATCGGCGAGGTGTCAGTCGATCATCATATTATCGCAGAAGTGTTAAATATATCCGACTGTGAAGCGGAGTCGGCTATTTCGCAGCTTATTGAATTTGGCTATCTGCAACTTGAAAAAACAAAACATAAAAAAACTTTTTTTGTAAAATTTTTACGTGTTATTCGGCTTCAAAAAAATTTACACACGTCCAACACACATCCAACACACATCCAACACACGTCTAACACACATCCAACACAAGATAAGAAGGCTAGAAAGCAAGAAGGCAAGAAGGCTATAAGTATACCGCAGGGCGGGGTATACGATTTTTCTGAGTGGGATAATCCTCCTAATCCTGAATTATTCAAATCGTATTGCTCGATGTATCGGTTGAAAAAGAAATTCGATGTCAGTCAAAAGCACGTTGATCAGTTGGCTAGTAATTTCGTTGAGATGAAAAAAATATCTTGGACCATTGATCAGTGCTTGTTGCGAATGATCGAAAAAAATTGGACAAGCATTAATCCCAGTTACCGTGATGTTTGCAAGCCTGTTGGGTTAAATAATGATGCCAGCGCTGATGGTGAGTCTTGGCTTGATAAACACACAGATCGATCATGGGCAGAGGGACTTTAAAAAATGACGATGAAAACAGCGTTTGCGCGTGGCTCAGCGGCTGAAAAAATGCGCCAGTGGGGTATGTATTTTTCAGGTCGTGGGTTGGCTAGGCTCGATCTAAGCACGCCATTTTATGAGGATGTTGAGATTGCTGATATCACAGAAGATGAGGCTATGGTGTGGGATGATTGCATGTGCTTGCTGAAAGTTCACAATGCGCGGGCGTTTAAAATATGCAAATTGCTTTATCTTTCAAAACTCCCTGAGCTTGCTGTTAAAAACTCGCTGGGGTTGGAGTGGGAAGATATATTCACAGGAGACGCCTACGGATGCGCTTGGTGT
>CAKMZU010000313.1:1168-2806 GCA_929200485.1 uncultured Gammaproteobacteria bacterium
AATAGTTCGCCTTGAGCAGCAGGGTTTGCCAGTGAGCAAAACAAACGTTGCGAAGCTTGTTGGAATATCGAGGCAGCAGTTAACTAGGCGTTACTCTGATTTATTTCATGTGTAACCTTTTTGAGATAAAAAGGTTACGTTTTTATTTTTGTAAAGACTATTACTCGATCTGTTTTTACATACAGTAAAACACTGTAAAGCCTTTAAAATAAGGGGTTTCAGACATTCATTTGATTGATTGTTTTGCAGTGTTTGAATTTTTTTTCAAAAAAGTGGTTGCGGAGTTTGCTAATCGCAAATAATATTTCAGGTAAGTTTCGGTTAGGTGCATTTGCACTTGGTTGAAATACGCGAAAGTGGTTGTTGATTACTGAGAAAGCCTGGCTCGAAAGAGTTGGGCTTTTTTTATGGATTTTTTTTCATGGAAAAGCACGTTTTAGCTCAATTGCGCAGGCATGAAGGTTTGCGTTTAATGCCCTACGAATGTTCGGCTGGTGAGATGACAATTGGCTATGGACGCAATCTTGATTCAAATGGAATCAGTCAAACAGAAGCGGATTTATTTTTATATAACGATTACATCAAATGCCTAAACGAAACAAAGTCGTTTGTTTTTTACGATCGTTTAAACGACGCCAGAAAGGGCGTGATTATCAATATGTTGTTCAATCTTGGGTTGCCACGGTTAAACAGCTTTAAAAAGTTTTTAGCAGCGGTTTCTCGTTGTGATTATGAGCATGCTGGCTATGAGATGCTCGATAGCAAATGGGCGCGTCAGGTAGGCGCTCGTGCGATTGAGCTTGCAGAGCAAATGAAAACGGGTGAATGGCAATGAGCGTTTTGTCGTTTATTGCTGGCATTTTCAGGCCTGCTGCTGATTTGATTGACGATCTGCATACCAGTGAAGAAGAGAAGCTGATTGTTAAATCTGAGATTTTCAGTTTGCAGTCAGAGGTTACGCTGCAAATGCTCGACTATGAAAAGCAGTTATTGAATGCCCAAGCAAAGGTTATTACTGCTGAGGCTACTGGTCAGAGCTGGTTGCAGCGCAATTGGCGGCCATTAACCATGATCACGTTTTTATTGCTGGTTGTGTGTGATTCGTTTGGCCTGTTGGCGTTTAGACTGGCTGATCAAGCATGGACGCTATTGCAGATTGGTTTGGGTGGTTATGTTGTTGGACGATCTGTTGAGAAGACGGCACCGAAAATTTCAGAGATTATTAAACGATGAGTGGGCAAACGTTCAATGCAAATCAAGGATGGAAAGTGGAGCGTTCGATCACTGTTGGGCACATTGTTGCCGCTTGTGCTTTTATCGCTGCTGGGTTTACCGCTTATTCAACAACAAGCAATGACATCCAGCGCAATGCCCAGTCGATTGCTCACATGGAGCAACGGCTCAATGATCAGGCTGAATACGCCAAAGCCGTTCGAAGTGAGTTTCAAGGTGAGATCGCATTGTTAAGGCGAGATTTCAACAGCGAGATCAAAGTGGTTAATGCCAAGCTGGACCGCCTGATCGAGAGAGAGTTAAAGCGCTAATGCCTGTTAAGCCTGCTAAGTATTGTGCCAAGTGTCGCAAGGCCCACTCAAGCGTATGCCCTAAGAAAAAAGCACGGGATAAGCAGAGATTTAA
>CAKMZU010000313.1:2816-4173 GCA_929200485.1 uncultured Gammaproteobacteria bacterium
CAAAGACTTCGTAAGCGTATATTTCAGCGTGATGCGTTTCTTTGTCAGATATGCAAGGCGCACGGTGTATTAACTGCTGTCGAATTACATGGTGTTAACGCTGGCATTTGTGATCATATTGTTCCGACATTTGAGGGCGGTTCAGATGAAGATTCAAACCTGCAAACGCTTTGCAAAAATTGTTCAGCAATAAAGACTCATAAAGAATCTGTCAGGGGTAGGGGGGTCAAAATCTCTACAGGTAATATAGCGGACACCACCGTATCAATTTAGAAAACGCAAACATCATTTTTTTAAGGGGGGGGGTTAAAACATGACAGCATCAATAATCCCACTTAATGATAACGCACAGGATCAGCGGCCAAAGGAGTCTGAAAAACCTGATGTTAATTTATTTCAGGGGTTGCCGGTTGGTATTCCAAGAATGCCAGCAAACATGGATGAAGTTGCGCAGCGTCATTGGCTGCACATCGGTAAGCAGCTCGTTGATCTTGGTTTGTTGTCTCACGTGGATATCGGTCAGTTCAGGATTCTCTGCGAAACCTATGCGCATTACGTCAGAGCAGAAAACGATTGCAGAGCGCAAGGTGAATACCAAGAGACACCGAATGGCTATGAGCAGCTTGCACCGTGGGCAGTTGCACGTGAGCGGCACGCTAATCGCTATCAAAAGGTAGCTGAAAAATTCTTTTTGAGTCCAAAAGCACGAACTCAAATTAAACTCGAAAACCCTAACCAAGATACGTTAGATCTCGAATGATAGACGTTGGCAGGTTGTGGATTGATAGGGCATACCAATATGCTGATGATGTTAAAAGCGGTGCTTTGCCCGCTTGCAATTATGTTCGGTTGGCTGTTGATCGTTGGTTTGATGATCTCGAACACGCTCACGAACGCGGCTTATATTTCAGCGAGTACCATGCAGCCAGATACTTTCGATTTATCGGTAAGTATTGCAGACACTATCAGGGCGAGTGGGAAGGCAAGGTCATCGATCTTGAGCCTTGGCAGTGCTTTATTGAAGCCAACTTGCACGGTTGGATTCGAGAAGACAAAACAAGGCGATTTAGATCCAGCTTGGAAGAGGTTGCACGGAAAAACGGCAAATCCACGCGACTCGCCGCGGCAGGTAATTATTACTTGGTCGGTGATAATGAGCCTGGAGCGCAGGTCTATTCTGCTGCAACAAAACGCGATCAGGCAAAAGAGATATTTGATGCAGCAAAAGAAATGCTCGATCAAGATGCTGTGCTTCGAGGTCTGACAGAAAGCTTCAGAAACGAAATTCGCTATCCAAAGGGGCGCAGCAAGTTTTTACCATTATCAAAAGATTCAAAGCGCATGGATGGCTTCAACG
>CAKMZU010000314.1:0-3319 GCA_929200485.1 uncultured Gammaproteobacteria bacterium
TTGTTCAACAACAGGATAAGTTGCGGCAAGCGCAACTTATCCTTATACGTTAGAAAAACATCCAACGAGAACAACATTTTATAAAGAAGACTTCAAACATGCTGAAATCAGGTATCGCTCTAACGCTGAAAAGGCCTTTTTTGATGATTATTTTGAAGAAACTGAGATTCTTCTAAATTACTCATTAAAAGGCCAGCATAATGAATACTTGGAATCTCAAACAGGCCATTTTTATGATTCAAAGCACTCTGCATATTTTGCTGGCGTGCCTAAAGGTGGGTTTAAATTTAGCAGAGGTCAATTCAACCATATCAGGTTTTTAGAAGGACCTGATTATTTAAAAAAGCATTGTGTCGAACTGACTGCAACCTATTACGTGCGTAACAAGGTTGCTACTGTGTATCCCTTCCCTTTTAAAAATCTATCAGAGATTATTTTATCTAATAATGGTAAGCATAATATGTACTGAGATGTGTTAATACTAAGATGTGTATTAGTCTTTAGTTCTAGCGAAAAGGAATATTCTTTTCCTTGCAGAGTTTTTCCTTACAGCATTCGCACATAAAAAGACTAACCGATTCACCATCTCTATCTGAGCCATATCCAAAGGTATGCTGAATTTGTACACAGTTTGGCATAGATTTTATATGATCGTGTTTACCTTCTTGAGCTACTGGCACCTTATGAGCAAAATTAATATAACTATTGCATAAGTCACAACTAAAGCCATCTGTATATAAAACACTCTCTGTTTTATATAACGTATTTAGTCCCATACGATTTCCTTAAGTATCACGCCTTTTGGCTATTGCATCATCTCGCGATTCTTCATCAGTAATATCTGGATTAGATGGAATGTCTTTCAACAAGCCTTTTACTGCACCGAACCGCTTTTGTATTTTTGCACCACTAATATGGACTAACTCTTTCAACATACCGTTGATAAAATACGCTGAAAATGTCAATCTGCCGTATTCAGAGTCATCACTCTCAGCAGAATCAAAAAAGCGTATCTCACCTGTGTAATGACTTTTTTCAAAACGGTTCTTGATGTCATTTTTTACTTCGTTTTCAGGGGGCAGTAAAAGTTCTGCGCTAGCGTTTGTTTCATCACGCTGGTATATTTTCTGGTAAAGCTGTTTATCCCTACCCACTTTAAACAAAACACCTCTTGGATCAGACATGCTGTCCGTATGAAAAACTATCCCAGCACAGCCTTCAATAGGCATGTCACACTCACAAATTAATTCATCATAATAGCAGGCACCCCACTCAGTCATTCTAACGATCAGCCTCTATTTGTATTAAATATTTAAGCATGCCATCGATAAAATAACTTGAAAACTCATACCATTGCTGATCATTTTCTTTTTCGATAGACGTATAAAAACGAATTTCTCCGGTGTAAGAAGATTTAACGAATCGTTTATTGGTTCGTGAAGCCATGCCTTTCAAGCGTTCAATTCCTTCGGCATTGGGATCGCTTCTATCCACTACATCATAAAGCTCTTCGTAAAGCTGTTTATCTTTGCCTATCTTAAAACGGTCAAGGGCTCTATTTGGTGTGCTTTTAGTTTGGTAAACCTCACCTTCAACCCCTTCAACAGGCAAATCATATTCACAAATTAGCTCATCAAACATTCCCAATTTAAGCCCTCCTTCAAGGGTGAATCCCATAACATTTGGGCTATAATCAAGAAGTGATTCTTCACCCGTTTCATCAATGTAGAAGGATGCCATTTCATCCTTATCAATTTTTATTTTTAGGTCACCATGTAACAGCCTGTATTCACAAAACTCATCTTCTTGATCATCGACACAAAATATCCACTCACCCAGTACGTTAATCAAGATGCCAGTAGCACCCGATGCAGGCATCACCCTATAAAATTTATTTCCTCGTTTTATTCTCGACTCCATAGGCTACACCTCAACAATAAAATTCGGGTTAAAGTTTTGATTAAGACCATCTTCACTCTTACCTGCATATCCTTTTGGGTTACAGATAACGCGGGTATTTCCAATCATGTAATCGGATGAATGATGCGTATGACCATGCATCCAATAATTAATTTCATGCTGCTGTATAAAGTCTTCAAGTTTTGATGCGTAGTCAGCTGATAACAGGTCATCTTTATTTTCGTCAGCTATTGATCTAATTGATGGTGCATGGTGTGTTATAACAATATTATTTTGGCCTTTGAGACCATCAAGTTTGTTTCCCAGCCACTCAATAGACCGTAAATGTTCAATACTTTTATCTAACGTGCGGAGTTTTGAATAGCCTGGTAATCGTCGTATCTTTTTATGGTCTCTTAAGATGTCTTGGCAATATGAGCCTGCTATTCTAGGGTGGCCAAATAATTCATACGAAGCCCAAAGGGTTGCACCTAAAAAATTCACGCCATCAATAGTAATGTAATCTTTTTCCAAGACATGGATGTTTGATCCAAGCGCTTCTTGTTTACGTTGATTATATGCTTTAGGGATAACCCCACCCCAAAGGCAATGATTGCCCAAAACATAAATAACCGGTTTATTTGGTATATTACGTTTAATCCAATCAATAACTTTAGTGCCCTTATGAATATCCCCCGCCAAAACCACAACATCAGCGTCAGATGTAATTACAGGCTCTTCAATAAACTCATTATGCAGATCGCTGAATAACTGTATTTTCATCAATTTATATTTCAATAACTAAACTAGGATCAAAATGTCTGTTCAACATATCAGGAGAATAGCCTCTAGGGTTTGAGATGATTCGTGTTTGATCGACTTGATAATCAATACTTTGATGATGATGGCCATGCATCCAAAGCACAGGTTTAAATCGCCGCATAAATGGTTCTAAGTTGCTAGCATAGGCATTTTTCACCTTATCTTCATGGCGAAAATTAATTAATGATTTAGGGCTCGGAGCATGATGAGAGACAATGATAGACCTTTTAGTGCTATCGCTTTGCTCCAAATCTAAAATGCTCTGTTTAAAAAACTCATAACTGACTTTAAAATATTCATAGGTTGTCGGCGCATCTAGGTATGGAAGTCGGCCAATATCTTCTGGTTCTTCAATATTCTCATCAACTCGAATCATCCTATAATCGTTCATCCTGTAATTGACATATTCCATCGCATGCTCAATGCCACAAAAGCCATCCAGTAAAAAATTTGTCCAGAGCGTACCACCTATAACTCTGTAGTTTCCGATATCAATGTAATCATTATCTAATAGGCTAACGTGAGTCCCTTTTAAAGCGTCGGCCCAGCGGTTTTTAACATTATTAATTCGATCACGATAAAATTCATGATTACCGAG
>CAKMZU010000314.1:3329-4154 GCA_929200485.1 uncultured Gammaproteobacteria bacterium
CAATTAGATCTGCATCAGTTTTTGGCAGGCTAAAGTTTTCAACACCATCATCAAACTCTAGATGAATATCAGATAATAACTGTATTTTCATTTAATTATATTCAAGGTTGGGCATTCAAGCGCGTTAAAAAAATTAGTAATCTCGATCCAATTTGGAAACTGCTCACTGCCAAAATGAATCAATTTACCAATAAAATTGTTTTGACCTCTTCCCTCAGTATGATCGTCAATTAAATAGTCACCGATCACCAACGATTTATTTTCTGCAATGATCAAATTTTTGCAGATTTCCAAGCCAAAGAACTTTTCTATCCATAGCCGTTTTTCACTGTAGCAATGAGCGTTCTTGTAGGAAGGGGCCGTTAAAAAATAAATTTTATGACCTAAAGACTGAAGATGTTTAACCGAGTTTATGGCATTTGCTATTGGTTCGAGTTCAAGAAAAAACCCCTCGCGGCTTTGCGGGTACTGACACTCAGGATAAAACTGCAGATCATGTTGATATAAAGCAGAATAATTACAAATGGTATCATCCATATCGATATGAATGATCTTCGATCTGTCACTCTCGTTTATTTGATAAACCAAAAAACTCTCCACTCCATCAACATAACTGTATATATAAACAGCATAACCAATCTACTTTAAGCGTCAAGTTAAATTTTTTGAAGTTATTAATGGAGAGGTGACCTGTCAAAGTGTGCCGTGTACTTGTTTGTATAAAGTAAATGCCATGCAGAGGCTTTCGGTGGACAATATTTTGTCAATAAAAGTTTCATCAATTCTGTTATCAGCAATGAAATACAGAACTTAAACAGAACACAG
>CAKMZU010000315.1 GCA_929200485.1 uncultured Gammaproteobacteria bacterium
CCTTTATCATCCCCGCCTTTATCATCCCCGCCTTTATCATCCCCACCTTTATCACCCCCAGATTGTTTTGGTTGTGTTGCTTTAGAATTTGCACTCCCAACTGCGCCAGCGAACATTTGGCGGCCTTGACCCTCGGATTGATTTTCCCCAAGATTTTCTGCCCCACCACCTATATATCTTAATACTTTATCTGGTATTTCGTGTATTAGGCCGTAGGATCTATGGGCGATTTGTATTAACAGATTAACGAGTATCATTAAAAGGCAAGCGAAAGTTACTATGCCTGTTATATGGTTAGCTTGTTGGGACACTACAGCGGGTATGAAAAGAAGTAAAACTACCTTGCCCATGACAATCATTAGTAGCATTGATGCGTAGAAACCAAACAACATGAGTGTGGGTCTTAAAAAAAGCGAGAGCATGACCATATATCCCGCCTGGGCCCGTTGTCCTACAAATCCATTGCCTTCAGGCATTGCGTGACTCGCCGCCCATATTGGAGCGGCAATCACAGCCTCAATGAGTAAAACGAACCAACCGGCGACACCCATTCACACATCGCCAGCAGATGTTTAATGACAACTCTTGAAACACGATAAATGATTAGAACATATCATCTGAACATCTGATTCAGGACGCTAAGCATTGTCAGTATAACGCTTAGGGACTTTCATAGGATTTATTCACAACTCGGTCAGAGCGTGAAAATTCACTCACTGCTTTAAATAGAGAAGCGCCACCCAATGATGCACCATCGCCTCGTGCAATAATCTGACCCATACGAATAGATGCCGGCCCAAAAGATACCCCACCAGAGCCAAGATGCGTGACTACACGAGCATTTTTTATTGCATTATTTCCTTTATACAAAAGCCCTAAGGTTGGAAACTCATCATAAGCAACAGCTCTTGCACCTACCCACGCTCTAGCCATCCCCTTCTTGATTAACCTATCTAAATCTGCTTGCATCAGTCCCGATTGATGTGATGCCCCACCAAGCCCTTCATTGATAATATCCGGGTATAACTCATAAGCCGTATTTAACTGTAACAGGTGACGATCTCTGGCAAAGTCTTCCGTATTTTTTGGCATCACATCGCCATAAAATGCTTTTGTTCCGGCAATACCTATAGTTACCAGTCCATTATCATTTTTAGCCTGCCAAGCCAATACCACACCATTTTGATGAACCTCCATAGCATGATTTAATGCTTTATATTTGTTTTTTAGTTTTTCTGATAACGGAATATCCAAACGCAATGATGGCCCTGCAAAAATAGCATAATCAGGCTCTTTAAAGCCTAGTTTTCTTAATGTCCCCACAGACTCACCCGGTGCAAAAACAATTTGAGTGGAAGGTTTGGCTTTATTGGGCACTGGGAATACCTTCGTGTTTTTTCCTTTATCTACTTTAACTTTCAAACCAGAAATCTTATCGTCTGCACCTAAATCCACGCCTACAACTTCATGGTCAAGCAAAATATTGACACTTGAACCATTCGCCAATTCTTTGGCTTTTTCTTGAAGGTAAGCCCTTAACCCCAACATAAAATCATGTGCATTTATGCAACCACCGGGGCGCCATATTGCATGTGCATCTTTTTTCCAAACCAGGCCATCGCCACTTTTCTTTGTGTGTCGACTAATAAAATCTTTCAACTGAGGGTCAATAGCGACCGCATCTTCAGGAGACAATTTGCGAGTACTAACATAACCTGACGATCGATACTTCTTAACTAACGCTTGCACCAAGGCATCAGCCCCTGATTGATTGTAAAAAATATCAATCCGATATCCTTGCCCTAGACGCGTCTCACCTCTAGAGACTTCCTTACAAGGCTTATAATTTGAAGCCTGCATCAATGATCGCAACGCATAGTCACCCTGGCGATACATTTCATCCCAAAGCTCCATACTAAGTTTGCCAAGAGACAATAATGCATGCTCTCTCTTTTTATACCCTTTCAGATCCTCTCCATAGACAGTCACAGAATCTATAAAGTCCTTTACAACTTTTGAACTCATATCCAAAGCAGGAACATCACTCACTTTAATGCCATCGCCTTGAGAAAATGGCACTGCCATATCTCTGACTAACATCTCACCTCTTGGGATGACTGCCAATATTTCATCAGGGGTAAGACTTGGAAATATATTCATCGCGGGCGTTTGATCGAATCTGGCATTTCTTTCAAAAATAAGAATATTGATGTTTTCTTTCAATTTTTCAGCTTCGCTCAGCGCATAGTAAGCCTCCAGCATGCCAATAATGCCACCACCCACAATATAAAAGTGATTATCCTCCTGAATAGAAAAGGACAATTGCAACGAACACAAAAGAAAAGCAACTAATGACCTTAAAACAATCATACAACCTACCTGTATAACCAAGATGAAACATTAGACTGCAAGTTAAGAAATTCGCTCGTGTTCAACAACAAGAAAAGAAAGGAAAAGAATGATGATTGTTTTTAAAAGATAGGATACTAAAAACTGAAAATACGATGATTACAAAAACACCTGACACTTGAGTAACTATGAAACCCGCCAAGGCCTCATAGATACACTAATATAAAACCTCTTACTCCACACTTTGAGCAACCTGCCTAACGATACCGGAAAGGTGTTCAACATTATGCTCAACCAGCCTCATATCTTCAGCTTCTACCATTACTCGTACCAGAGGCTCTGTGCCGGAAGGCCTTAACAGAACACGACCTTTTCCATCCAGCTCAGCTTCTACCTTGGCTGCAGCTGCTTTTATCTCAGGGTGTTCACAAAGGGATTTTTGATCTTTCGCTTCAACATTGATCATTTTTTGTGGGTATAAAGACACATTTTCCAGCAACTCATGCAAAGGCTTGCCTTGAGATTTAACAGCAGACAACACTTTAAGTGCAGATATAATCCCATCGCCGGTCGTAGATACATCTGAGCAGATGATATGCCCAGATGACTCGCCACCAAGAATCCATCCATGTTCAATCATGGCCTCTTTTACGTACCGATCTCCCACTTTTGCTCGGTAAAACTGAAAGCCTTGTTCTTTCAAGGCATTTTCAATACCCATATTAGTCATCAATGTACCAACAACACCTGACTGACCTAAGGCATTAGCATCCATTTCCTGAGCGATGAGATAAATGAGCTGATCGCCATCGACCACTTGGCCTTTCGCATCGACAAAAATGACACGATCACCATCACCATCAAAAGCAATGCCGAAGTCAGCATTCACTTCCAGCACTTTCGCCTGTAATTGCGCAGGTGAAGTAGACCCCAATTTATCATTAATATTTAAACCATTCGGCTCAGCCCCAAGCGTTACAACAGAGGCATCCAATTCCTTAAACACTTTATCCGCAACATGATAGGTTGCACCATGCGCACAATCGACAACAATTTTCGACCCACTCAAACTGAAACCAGCACTTACCGTGCTTTTACAGTATTCAATATATCGGCCTGCAGCGTCATTTATTCGGGTGACTTTCCCCAGACTTTCGCTGGGCGTTGTCATTACATCACTCATCAAAGCAGCTTCAATAGCAAATTCCGCCTCATCATCTAACTTTGTACCCTTTTCACTGAATAATTTAATGCCGTTATCATAATAAGGGTTATGGGACGCACTAATAACTATGCCCATTTTTGCTCGTAATGTTCGAGTAATGTAAGCAACCGCAGGTGTTGGCATAGGCCCCATCAATTTAACATTAACACCCGCTGCCACAAGACCCGCCTGTAGGGCTGATTCAAACATGTAACCAGAGATACGGGTATCTTTACCAATAACAACAATACAACTTTCATCTGGGTATTTTGATTTGATATACGAGCCAATACCCCAACCTAAGCGCAAGACAAAGTCAGGTGTCACTGGATATTCGCCAACCTTGCCTCGAATACCATCCGTTCCAAAAAATTGTTTTCCCATGTTATCTGCCTTGAGTATTTTTGTTAGTGTATTTTGTCGGTGACTGGTGACTTAACGGGCAGATAATTGACTGAAAACCGTTAATGCATCAAAGGTTTCAGCGACATCATGCGTACGAAAAATTCTTGCTCCTTGCTGATATGCAAGAATACTCATACCAAGACCACCAGCCATTCGCTGACTCAGATCACGACCGCCCAACATGGTTGAAATCG
>CAKMZU010000316.1:0-3695 GCA_929200485.1 uncultured Gammaproteobacteria bacterium
CCACGGGATCGTCGCTGCGCTTCTCCCGATGACACGTGCATTAGCCTTATGTAATCAATATGTCATATGAAATTTTGACAGTTAAAATCAAACTCCGAGTTAATTAATTCGGGATATATGATAAACAATTTATCGTCGACACTTATTTGGACAAGACATTTTATTTTCACGGATTTAGCAAAAAATTTTTCAAAAAATGAACTGATATTTATAAAAACTTTTCCAGTGATAAACAATTTTTGTGACGAATTCAGTAGTACACCCCTCCCATCATAACTTTCTCCTAGAATTACCCCTTCAATTTGATGTTTTTTCAGTATGTGTTTAATGGGAGTGTCATCCTTTAACAATGATGTGTCTACTAAATACAATTTCTTTCGCTTTGCTTTTCCAAGATCATCAGCAAGAACTTTTTTGGGCTGAATAATCTTATTGGAGAGTAAAAATTTAGGCTCCCAAAATGAATGAAGAATTTGAGCGAAGGCAGTTAGATTTACAATGAAAACAAAGCTAAGCTTTAAAATATTATTCAATCCGGACATATGGATACCGATCACGAATACTCGAATTAAAATACTCTCCAGCAGAACCGGACCTTAGGCCTGAAGCTGTGTTAACGTCTACACCATCATATCGATAAACACTGCCGCTAACGAATTCAATATCAAGAATATTATTTATCGAAGAATGGCCGTAGCGCAATATTGCACCCGAAACAACTGTAGACAAACGTTATGAATTGAGTTGATAAGAGCCATAAAGAGAATTAGCTGTCATTCGGATTTTGGGTAACCTCAAGTTCAAGGTCTGCTTTTTCACTAAATTGTTCAGGCAGCTCGGCCTTTATAGCAGGTGCAAATTTCTTGAACTCGCCAACTTGCTTTACTAAATTGCCACGGCCACCGACCAATTGTCCTTCGGCTTTTTGATAAGCTTCTGTGGCTTTTTCTAACGACTTTTTCGCCGTTTCAAAGCTGCCTAAAAAGGTATTGAGCTTTTTAAATACCCCTTCGGCTAGTTCAGCTAATTTGGCCGTATGCTTATTTTGGTCTTCATATTGCCATAATTTACGCACGATATTTAAACTGGTTAAGAGTGTTGTTGGGGTGGCAACTAGTACATTATTTTGTATGGCTTTTTCGAATAGCAAGCTGTCCGCTCGCATGGCTTCAACAAAAGCCGATTCTATAGGTACAAACATAAAGACAATTTCTGGGGAATTAATGCCGGGCAGGTTTGCATAATCTTTGGATGATAACTCAAGAATTCGGTCACTCATGGCACTGACGTGTTCTTTTATGGCTAGATCTCTTTCAGTCTCATCCTCACTGTTGATGTATCGTGCGTAGGCCGATAAAGAAACTTTTGAATCAATAATCAGATGCTTATCCTGTGGCAAATACACAACGGCATCAGGACGTTTACGGCCATCTTCGGTGGAAAAGGACACTTCACGCTCATAGTCTTTGCCAATTTCAAGACCTGAGCGATCCAAAACGTTTTCAAGGATTAATTCACCCCAATTACCCTGCAGTTTTTTCTGGCCCCGTAGCGCTGTGGATAGTTCGTGGGCTTCTTGAGTAATTTGTTGATTGAGCGTTTTTAGTTGTTCTAGTTCTTTTTTTAATTCACTACGCTGAGTCGTTTCTTTGTGGTGTATGTCAGACACTTCTTTTTTAAACTGATCAATGCTTTGTCTAAAAGGATTGATCACATGAGAGAGAGAGTTGTGACTGTTCTCTTGAAGCACCTTGGATTTTTGATCAAGAATATCGTTGGCAAGCAATTTAAACTGTTCACTGAGCGCAGATTTTTGTTCTTCAAATTGCGCCAGGCTTTGTTTGAAGTGCTTTTCTTTTTCGATGCTGCTGGTTTTAAGTTCGGTTAATTCAGCTGTTTGTGCTAATAGCTGCGCTTCTTTTTGACTTAAGCTTTCTTCGCTTTTTTGGTTGGATTCCTTTAAGCCATGAATTTTAATTTCCAGCTGCTCAATCAGTGTGTTATTTGAGGCCAGCTGCTTGTCATTTTGATTTTTTTCTTCAGTCAGTTTGTTTAGTGCTTCGCGCTCTTGGCTAAGTTCGTGTTTCAAAAGCGTCATATTTTCGAGGTACTGATTCTTTTCAGCTTCGAGCAAGGAATGGTTCAGTTTTATCAGTTGATGTGACTCAACACTTTCATCATAAGATTTCTTTAATTCCTTTATTGCCTTTGCTTTGATAAAAAATAGGCTCAATCCTGTGATGGATAACAAAGTGAGTCCTGTCAGGGTTATCAAAATAATTGGGTCAAGTGCATTAACACTCATGAAAGATTCCTTTAATTAAATCGTGCGCTGTGGCAATTGGGTCAGCGGCATTCCAAATGGCACCTTTAAAGGCAAAGCCACTAAAGCCTGTCAGTTGATGGATGTTTGTTGCATCCAATCCACCTAAAGCAATAATAGGCTCGGTTTGGGTAGCTACCCAAGCATTGATTTGTTCAATTGTAAATTTTGGGTGATGGTTTTTTTTTGAAATACTTTGGAATACCGGCGAGAAAAAGGCGTATTCAGTATCTATTGCGTGTTTGTTAGTCAATGTCTTGATGCTCATGGAAACCGCGTTCGATATTTTGTTGCTGGCTTCCTGGCATCCTTCGTCAGGCTTAGGATGAGCGGGGGAGGCCGTCCATTCATGCGTTGATATGTGAACGCCTTTTACCAAAAAAAATTCAGCAAGTGAGCGGTGGTGATGCAAAACAATCTTTGAGCGCGTTTCAGGTGCCAGTTGCTCAAGCAGTCGTCTGACTTCACTAAGATCAGCTTGCGGCTTATAGAGGTGAAGATTATCGCCTGTAAGCTTAACGAGTTCGTTTAGATCATCCGCTTCCCTGCGGTAACAATAGTCTTGAGTAAAAAAGAGTATTCTAAAGGGAAAGCGACTTTTCGCCACGTGAAATTCCGCTGACACCCGATCGAACGACTTCAATAATATTGACGTCGCCTAAAGATTCAATAAAGGCATCCAGCTTATCGCTTGTACCTGCAATTTGAATGGTATAAGACGTGGCATTCACATCAATGATCTGGCCTCTGAAAATATCGCAGCAGCGTTTGACTTCGGCTCGAGTGGCACCTAATGCCTTGACTTTAATTAGCATTAATTCGCGTTCAATGTGTACGCCATCCGTTAAGTCAACCAGTTTAACCACATCGATCAATTTGTTGAGTTGTTTGGTAATTTGCTCAATCTTGTGATCACTGCAGATAGTGGTTAACGTGAGTCGAGAAAGGCTCGGATCATCAGTGACAGCAACGGTGAGCGATTCGATGTTATAACCCCGCTGAGAAAATAAACCGACTAAGCGAGAAAGCGCACCGGGTTCATTTTCCAGTAATACGGATAGGATGCGTCGTTTTAAGTCCGTCATTTATGTACGCTCCGTTTTACTTAAAAGCATGTCTCGCATTGAGCCATTTGGCGCCACCTGCATGGGGTATACATGCTCATGGGGATCGACATAAATATCCATAAAGACTAATTTGTCTTTCATGTTAAAGGCTTCAGTCATTGCCTTTTCAAGCTCTTCTGGCTTGGTGACTTTCATGCCGACATGGCCATAAGCCTCAGCGAGCTTGATAAAGTCAGGAAGAGAATCTTCATAAACACTTTGTGAATAGCGGCTATCGTATTGCATGTCCTGCCATTGTTTAACCA
>CAKMZU010000316.1:3705-4136 GCA_929200485.1 uncultured Gammaproteobacteria bacterium
GTGCTGGCCAACATCCGAACAAACATAGGCCTCACCGTTAGTAACTTTAAATAAGGTCTCAATGGCTTGCTGAGGTTTGATTAGGCCGGACTCAGTGTCATAACGCGGTTTAACCCAGAGGCCATGGTTTTCACGCCAGAGGTTAATTTGTTGCCACCATTCATCCATGTTGTTTTTAAAGCTGTCGATTGCATTTTGATCAGCAATTTCAGGTAAGAAAGTCAGCATATCTTCAAGGACGGTTTTTGCGCTGCCAACAATTGGGATGTCAATAGGCACTGTTTTGGAGATGGAGGCAGGGTCTGCATCGACATGAATGATTTTGGCGCTTGGGCAGAACTTGGAAGGGGTGTTTGTTACCCGATCATCGAAACGGGCACCAATGGCTAAAATAACATCCGCATGATGCATACTGTTATTCGCTTCATAAG
>CAKMZU010000317.1 GCA_929200485.1 uncultured Gammaproteobacteria bacterium
ATTCATAGATTAAAATTTATCTAATTTGTTCAGTAAAACTGTCCAAAGTATTGTTATAATGGAAAGGTTCAGAAATACCGTCGATTATAGTGGAAATTATACCGTTTCTGAGCGTGATGGCTGCTCAACAGTCCAGCAAGGATAATTCGCGATCTTTTGCCTTGCTAGCGAACTCAAAAATTATCATGGGGTTTTAGACGCTGACAATGACACCAATAGATATTTCTGTACTGCCCTCAACGCACCAAATAAAACATCAAAATGCGACGTCAGCTAGATTGATAGCTCGTTTGGCTGTTGATTCGACATTTATAAATAAGGGCTATGAGGAATGGTTTCTGGTTGTAACTTGTTTCAAGTTGACGAGCATGATGTTAGCGAAAGGTCGGTTAAGTTCTCTCTTTGCGTGCCTGAAAGTAATGATTTAATTAATTCATTTAAATCAATAGATTAATTAAAGTTATACTCGATTTTGTTAATTTCGAGTATAACTTGCTGTATTGCCAAAAAGACCTTAGGGTCAGCCTCGGTGGTTTTGATTGTTTCATTCATTTCTTTTAGCTCAATGTAGTGAAAGTCAGCCAGTTGTATCAACAGTAGGGCTTGATGAGCAAATGGTTCGTGAGTACATCAGGGATCAAGATGAGAGAGATAAATATTTTGATCAGGCCGAGCTGTGCTTTAGCGATTCAAATTACCCCCCCTTTAAGCCACTAGCTCTTCTGGTGGTCAGTTAACTGCATTAAAGGGCGTAAAGGCTATTGAGATGAAACAAATTCCTGAGCCATTATTATAAGATCAACGGGAGCCTTTTGATGTTGAATTGCTACGTTAAAAGCTTGAATCGTTTTTGTTGTGTCTCTTCATACCTCAACTTTTGGCATCAAATCTGGCGAGGAAATTTTATCATTAGCTATTAACCATTCTAACACTTAAGGTGAGTGTCACATTGGCGGCGATACTGAAATAGATGCCTGCATTGATTGTCAATCATTGTCATTACTCATGTCGAAAAAGTCATCTTGATAATTCTTCGGCTGTGTGAATTGCTTAGCAAGCTCTTGAATCTGCATCTGAAGATACGGCCAATAATCGGGATTATCTAGTGTTCTTTCCTTGAGTGTTGATGATATGAAGCGACTCATTTCGCTGGTGAAATCATCATGAACTTGCTGATCGTTTACGAGTTTATCTACTTGTTGCCGAAGGGCGCTTTCAAAATCGTTGTGGGTCTTATTCCGGGCGTCGAGCTTTTGCATCAACAGATTTTTATCTAATTGAGCATTTTGCTGGTGCAGCCAAACGATATCCCAAATATCACGGGGCTTTATTCGTCTTGCGCGATAGGCAAGGGCGATAAATTTGTCAGCTAGCGTTTCCGATAAGGATTGTACGGGGATTAATAAGCCCTCTGTGGAAACGTCCAGGCCGTAATGGTTAATGAGAGGGCGCTTTTCTATGTCGAAGGAGGGGATTGAGCAGACATCAATGGTGATTTTTTGTCTTGGAATGTCGGGTCTGTTGGGTTCTTTTTCGATACTGATTTTCCAGGAAGACGGTTTGCCTTGTTTCTCCTCATTGGGCTTATTGACAGTCACTGATGTTTCATGTTTTTTTTCAATGAACGCTTTAATATCTTTCTCTAATCCATTCAAATGTTTAGGTTTAAAGTCATGACCACCATTAAAATCCAAATCTTCAGAAAGTCTTGAGCTGTTGTAACAGAGCCTGAGCGATGTGCCGCCAATAAATGTTAATGGCTGCAAAGCGCCTTGCTCAATAAAGACATGCAAAATGTCATGATGAAGAATTTCTTTTTCAATGACTGGCGCTGCTGCTGCTAATTCAGGCTGGCGTTTGAGAATATCGTCGATATAGGCTTTAAGCATCTTGGTTGCTATTCCTTTCAGTTAGCATCAAGCATGTGTAGGTTGCGGCCGCAGCTTTTTAAATCAGCAAGCGCCTGTTCAGTTGATGCTCTAAACATTTGGATGTCATGGTCAAAATACAGCTTATCAACGAGTTTAGCTTGAGGCTTTTTGGTGTGGGTGAACTCAAGCGTACCGTATGCTGTCTTAAAGGTACCGGATCGGCCTGATGTCATGAGCGTGATTCTATCCATAGGGATTTGAGAAATATCGCCTGTATGGCTTAACTGGCTTTCTAGGCTAATGTAATTTAAGTGGCCATCACGAAGTTTGTTTGCTGTTTTATAAAGCGCTTTGGATGGATCAGGCGGCGTTAATGTGCTCTCGTATAGCCCGTTTGCTAATCGCCGTAAAATGCCTTTTTTGGCGCAATCAATCAGCAGTTTTCGAAAGCTCGGTGTTGCTTGCGTATTAGTAAGGTAGGCAAGTTCTGCGATGGTATGAATGCCACCCTCTGCTTTTGATGAGGCTGCGAGAGCTGATACTAGCTTTTCGGTTCGATTCATTGTGGTATACGAAATGAGACTTATTAAGTGTTATAATGTATACCTTTCTGGTTTGAATTTGTCAATGGTAAGTTAACAAAAAGATACCTTATGATGGGCTTTTGTGTTGACTTAAAATAAGGAATTCAATGAATCCGTCACCTAAGTCAGCTGCCGACAAGTTGTGTTAAGGCCTTACCGGTAATTGTGATTTTTGATTTACAAGGTTATAATTCTGTGCCAGTTTTAAAGGATGGTTATAGGCTCAAGAAGTCGAGACAAAATTTATGGCTATCGAAGATATAAATGCGTTACAGCAAGCTTTGGCAAATATAAGGCTTGAATCTCTCGAGCTGTCTGAAAATATGCAGCACTTGCTACAGTTGGCTTTGCTTGAGGGTACATTGGATACGCAAGACTTAATCAATGCAGTCTTGGATGCCTAAAGCTAAAGGGGTTTTCGTTGACAGTGTGGAACCCGCTTTAGTTCCAGGTACAAATACTTTTGAAAACCTGTTGGGAATAGTTGAATCCTCTGAATTACGCGTTAAAGAATCTGACCTTACCTTTATTCGCTCGCTGGAGCTGCTTCAAAATCCGAGCATTGTGGCCGGTACTTTTGATTTTTATCACTTAAAGAACATCCATAAATATATTTTTCAGGATCTTTATTCTTGGGCGGGCAAGCCTAGATCATATGATATGGCAAAAAATGGCGATGTTTTTACTCCAGCAGATGAGATGCCGTTCTATGAAAAAGAAGTGTTCGAAAGATCAAAAAGCTTGTTTAAGAATCCTCCCAGCCTGCACTCAGACATCACTATAAAGCTTGCTCGTTGTTTGGGGGTTATCAATCTGTACCATCCTTTTCCAGAAGGAAACGGAAGGGCTCAGAGAATATTTATTTCATTTCTAGCTTTAAGTTTAAACCAACAAATAGACTGGAAGGCTGCAAAAGCTTGGGAGATGATCGAAACATTTAAACGTGTTCATGTTGGTGATTATGAGCCTTTGGAAGCGTTAATGCACAGAATCACATCGCCCAAAGTTTGACGCATTGCTTCAAGTTTTTTAATGGAGAATTTAACACCGAGATCTTCTTTCCAGTATCTCCTAACTAAAATTATGTAGGCTATTATCTGTGTTCATTATTAACCTATAGGCGGCTTTCATTGTGCTTGCTCGGGAAATATTGGAACAATATGCGTGTGCAAAACAACGCCAAATTTTTTCTAAGCGATAAGATACAGCTACAAATTACGATAGAATATCATTAAGAAAGCTGCTCATATGAAGCTAAAGGTATGTTAATTGAGTTTGAGATAAGTTTATTTGAAATAGTGGCCGCCTTATTTGAGTGAGCACAAAATGTTTACCAATTTAAGCCGATCAAATGAGTGTGCAGGGTAGGTGTCACACGCTCTGTGCCCACGAAAATGCACTAAAAATCACCGAAATTCTTCAAAATGTTCTTTTTTACTTATCTGAGGCTTGTTGAGAAATGCCTGAAAGGCAGGTAGAGTAAGCTTTTATCACTTTCATTAAAAATCAATAACTTAGAAGCTAATTTTGACATGGTAGAGGTCGGCGATTCGAATTCGCCTAGTCCTACCAATATCAATACTTTTGTGGTTAATGGTCATTAACTAGACAAAAACATAGACAAAAACATAGACAAAAACATAGACAAAAACATAGACAAAAACATAGACAA
>CAKMZU010000318.1 GCA_929200485.1 uncultured Gammaproteobacteria bacterium
GGCTAGAGGCTGTCAATGATGCCAATATTCTCGCTCAGGTCTCGGGTTATCTCGAATCGGCAGATTTTATTGAAGGCGAGATTGTTGAGAAGGATGCACTGCTTTTTTTAATTGAACCGAGCACGTATGAGGCGCAACTAGCAGCAGCTAAAGCCAGTGTTGCGCAAACCAAAGCACTTCAGGAAGAAGCGCAGCTAAACTACAATCGTGGAAAAAAATTGATTGTTAAAGGGGCTATTTCTCAAAGTGAAATGGATCGTTTAACATCCAATCTGCATGCTGCTCAAGCGAATGTAAAGGCAGCCATTGCTAAACAGCAAGCAGCGCAAGTCAGTCTGAATCACACACGTATTACGGCTCCATTTAAAGGCCGAGTGGGCAAAAAAAATGTTTCTATTGGCGATCTGGTAAGCCCTGCCAATACCGAACCGCTTACTACACTGGTGAGTATTGATCCAATCTATGCCACCTTTCAAGTCGATGCAAAGCTCTACAGTGCGGCGATGAAAGTTAATCGTGAGGCGAGAGCGGCTGGCAAACCCATTCCTACCTTTACAGTGTATTTAAAACTCTCCAACGGCAGTCTTTATGACCGCTCAGGGAAGATCGATTTTATTTCTAACCGAATTGATGCCGAAATGGATTCGATTATGATTCGCGGGCGATTCGATAACCCTGAAGGTATTCTAAGGCCCGGGCAATATGTCAAAGTCGAAGTGGAAGCCGATCAGCCGATAACGGTATTGACAGTGCCCCAATCGGCGGTGATGAGTAGTCAGGAAGGGGAGAGAATTTATGTTGTTAATCAAGAGAATAAAGTGGTATCTATCCAGGTGGTGACTCACGAAAACATTGGACAGGATGTGATTGTTGAGTCGGATAAATTAAAGCCAGGAGAACAGGTCGTTATTGCTGGTGTACAAAACATTAAAAATGGCCAGACCGTTCAAATAATTAAGGACTCTGCTAGCACTTCAAATATAAAGGATCAGTCTACAAAACAACACTCAACAAACTAAGGCAGGTTTATGCTCAGTGAATTTTTTATAGGCCGACCAAAGTTCGCTTTAGTTATCTCCATTGTTATTACTTTGGCAGGGTTTATTGCCTTGATGACTTTGCCTGTTGCGCAATATCCTGAAGTTGCCCCACCACAAGTCCAAGTGACTGCATCCTACCCTGGTGCTTCGGCGAACGTTGTAGAGCAGACGATTGCCGGCCCTATTGAAGATGTGGTCAACGGTGTTGAAGGTATGCTTTATATGAAATCCACCAGTGATAGCAATGGGCTTTACAGTTTGGCGGTGACTTTTGAATTAGGCACTGATCCTGATATGGCGGTTGTGCGGGTGCAAAATAAATTAGCGCAAGCGGATGCGAAGATTCCTTATGATGTGAAAGTCGGCGGTGTGATCGCTAATAAGGCATCGCCTGATATGCTGATGATTGTCAGTATTTACTCCCCTGATAAATCCAAAGATTTTTTATTTTTAACCAATTATGCCCAGATAAATATACAGAGTGTGTTAGCGCGAACGCAGGGTGTTGCAGATGCTAAAGTTTTTGGTGGCTCATACTCGATGCGGCTTTGGCTAAACCCAGACAAATTAACCTCTCTAGGGCTAACCACCAAAGATGTCTTTGCTGCAATTCAAGAGCAGAATGTACAAGTGGCATCGGGCATGATTGGTTCACCTCCCTATAGTGGTGACATTCAACGTCAGTATACATTGCAGGTGTTAGGCCGATTAGAAGATGTTGATCAGTTTGAGGATATTATTATTCGCTCAAACCCTGATGGCTCACAAATTCTTTTAAAGGATGTTGCAAAGGTTGAGCTAGGGCAGAGTGACTACTCTATTATGTCAGAGTTTAATGGTTTTCCCGCCGTTAATATGGCGATTTACCTGACGCCAGATGCCAATGCCCTTCAGGTCAATGAAAAGATTATGGCTGCACTGGAGGAGCTTAAAAAGAATTTTCCAGAAGGAATGGATTACTCAGCAAGTTATAACACTGCCAATTATGTTAGTGAATCTATAGGGCAAGTGACAGAAGCACTTTATGAAGCAGTCTTTCTGGTTATTTTAATTACCTTTATCTTTCTGGGATCATTTCGGGCAACCCTGGTTCCGAGTATCGCCATACCGGTTTCTTTGATTGGTACATTTTTATTTCTGGCGATTTTGGGGATGACGATTAATACCATGAGCTTATTGGCCTTGATTTTGGCTATCGGCATTGTGGTTGATGATGCCATATTGGTCATAGAAAATACGGAACGACATTTAAAAAACAACCCGGAAAAAGGTGCAAAGCAGGCAGCCATTGATTCGATGAGTGAAATAACCGCGCCTATAGTCGCTACCTCGTTGGTGTTGCTTGCTGTTTTTATACCCGTCAGTGTGTTGCCGGGGCTCACGGGGCAAATGTATCGTCAGTTGGGGATTACTATTTCGGTATCGGTTGTGATTTCTTCTATCAATGCACTAACGCTAAGTCCAGTATTGTGTGCACTACTGTTAAAACCTAACCAAAAAGAATCGAAGTGGTATCAATGGTTTACCCATTTTATTGAGGCAACTACAGAGAAATATGGTCATGGGGTTGCTTTTTTGCTTCGCAAGCTGGTCTGGGTGGCGTTGGTAGTTGTCATCGTCATCATTGCAACGGCACTTGGCTTTATAAATATTCCTAAAGCCTTTGTTCCAGATGAAGATCAAGGTGTTTATATTCTCAGTATTCAATTGCCAGATGACGCATCACTTTCAAGAAGTCAGGCTGTCGCTCGAAAAGTTGGTGATATGATATGGGAAGATAAAAATACACAATCAGTAACAACGATAACCGGCTTCAGCTTGATGGATGGTACACAGAAAAGTAATGCGGCAGTTATTTTTGTGGTATTAAAGCCTTGGGGTGAACGGCCCGGGATGAAAAATAGTGTTTTCTCCTCGTTAATGCGCGTAAATCAATTAGCACCGGAACGCATACCAGAGGCAACCGTTTTTGCTATGCCGCCGCCATCCATCCCAGGGATTGGTTCTGTTGGAGGGATGGAGCTGGTTATTCTAGATGCCATGGGGTCATCTTATGAAGAGTTATCGAAGCAAGCACAGCTGGTCTCTATGGAAGCCATGAAAAGCGGCATTATTGCGTCAGCCTTTACCTCATTTAGAGCGGATGTACCGCAGTTTTTTCTCGATATTGATCGAGAAAAAGCAAAGAATTTAGGTGTTCCTTTGGCTGACGTGTTTCAAACACTGCAAGCCAATTTAGGTTCACTTTATATCAATGACTTTAATAAATTTGGTCAAACCTATACGGTTGTTATGCAGGCAGATGCCGAAAATCGTCGAGATTTGTCGGATTTACAGGATTTTTATGTGAAAAATGCTAAAGGTGAGATGATTCCTCTAACCAGCTTTCTCACGGCGAGAAAAATCTTCGGTCCTGATGCGGTCACTCGATATAACAAGTTTCGTGCGGCGGTAATCAATGCGCAAACTGCACCGGGTTATGGAACATCCGAAGCCATTGCCGAGTTTGGTAAAATACAAAAAGATATGGCAGAAGGTTTCCAGCAGGAATGGACGGGACAGGTCTATCAAGAGATTAAATCAGGCTCCGGTGCAATCGTAGGCTTTTTATTGGCCATCATATTTATCTATCTATTTTTGGTAGCGCAATATGAAAGCTGGAGTATTCCAATGGCCATTATGTTAGTGGTGCCTGTTGCTCTAGGTGGCGCAGTATTGATTCTGTTTATAATAGGTATGCCACTTAACTTGTATGGTCAGCTGGGATTGATACTCCTGCTCTCAATGGCATCTAAAAATGCGATTTTGATTGTTGAATTCGCCAAGGTGAAGCGTGAGGAAGGGGAGGATATTCATGCAGCCGCGCAGACAGCGGCAAAGCTCCGCTTTCGGGCGATTAACATGACGGCGATTTCATTCATCGCCGGTATGATCCCGCTTGTTTTCGCTTCAGGTCCCGGTGCGTTTTCACAACAGACCCTGAGTATACCCGTAGTGGCAGGGATGATAGTTGCTCTGATTGTAGGTACTTTCCTTTTCCCCCGTTTTTTTGTCATTGTTCTGAGTCTTCGAGAAAAAGCG
>CAKMZU010000319.1:0-2415 GCA_929200485.1 uncultured Gammaproteobacteria bacterium
CCCCTTTTCATCAAAGAAAGCGTTGACGCCCTCCCTAACATATTATTCAAGAAATCCACTTAGGTATTCGAGCGATATGACTTTTTTGCACGACATTGATGAGCTAGAAACGTTCTTAAAATACCGGCACTCACATTATGACTTTACATCAAATTTCGACTTAGAGAATATAAGCAATAAATTCCCTTTAAAATACTTCAAAACAAAAAATATTAAACTTATAGTCAAAATTACTATGTTTGATTACGATTCAAATAAAGAGGTGGTAATCAACAAAACACTCTCAATAAAAAACAACCGACGACTCACTCTTCGTAAATTTAGAATTTGCTAACTGGCAATCCAATACACAGCGTTTGTCAGTTGTTTCTATACGCAACTCATATTGGTCAGCGTCAATCCGGCTGCAAACAAATCACTACAGAGGCGTTGTAAGATTTCCATGTCACGGGGATCACATATGACCGTAGTTTTCTAGGTAAGTGTATAGCAGATGGAACCCCCTCAATGACCACAGGCACAGAAATCATAAAGCTCTTACCGAATGTGCGTCTGGCATAGCCTGATAATGTGTTGGCGACTTCACCCACTAGATCAACCATATTTTCTTCATGGGTTTCTGATTCACCAATGCTTAATAATAAATGCTTAAGCAGTATTTTTGGTGAAGTGAAATAGACGCATCCTTTATTGGGCCCAGAGACGCCAATAATGCCAGTATAATCTGCAGATTCGGGCGCGTTATTATCGACAAGATAAGGCGTGCCGATTTTGACTTCTGGTTCATTGGTATGCGCAAAGTAGTTTTTTATTCCGTCGATAAAGACTTGTAATGTATCTTCAAGCATAAATGTCATCCGTTAGTTCATTAAGAGCGTCTTGTAGTTGATCTTCTGTGAAAGGTTTAAGCAAAAAACCTGTAGCGCCTTTTTCAAGTGCTTCGATTCCTGTGGCCTTATCAGATAGAGCTGATACGACAAGAATCAAGACGTCCGGATTTATCGCAATGAGGTTTTCTATACAGGCAATACCTTCCATTTTAGGCATGGTTAAATCCATAGTCACAACATCGACAGGGTGGGACTTAAACATCTCAATGGCTTCTTCGCCGTTGGTTGCTGTGCAGACTACACTGAATTTTTCCTTGTCGTAGGCGCGTTTTATTTTATTGCGGATGATATTTGAGTCATCCA
Source organism: uncultured Gammaproteobacteria bacterium (assembly GCA_929200485.1). GTDB lineage: Bacteria > Pseudomonadota > Gammaproteobacteria > Pseudomonadales > DT-91 > CAKMZU01. The sequence continues at coordinate 1,194 of CAKMZU010000319.1, forward strand.
CTATCATGAGGTTATAAGATTTCATCGTGTTATGCAGCCGCTGTTTGCGTCATTAGTTCGGCAGGTAGTCGAATGGTGAAAGTTGTTCCTACGTTAGGCTTAAACCCAACGGAGATTTTGCCACCGGCTTTAGTGATCAGCTCTTTGATTGAATACATTCCTATGCCGCGCCCTGATATGTCGTCAACAGTCTCAGCTGTCGATAAGGATGGAGAGAATATCAATCCAACAATAGCTCTATCATCAAGTTGTAATGATCGTTCTTTGGTTAAGATTCCTTTGGTGATGGCTTGTTTCCTTATGGATTCAATGTCCAGACCGTTACCATCATCCTGGAAGCTATATTCAAACTGGCCGCAGGCTCGTTTAGTCAGGCGTATGTTGATTAGTCCGGCAGGCTGTTTGCTTTTAGCTCTGCGTTGGCTTGAGGTTTCAATGCCATGACTAATCGCATTGCGTATAAGCTGAGTGGATAGTGTATTGATGATGCTCAAAAACTCTTCCGAGAAATCGTAATCATTTAAACCGCTATGGATTAATTCTACTGATTTATTCTGCTTGTTTGCGATAGTTGTTGCCAATGTTTCAAGATGATCCCACTGGAATCGCTTGATTGGTTGAGGAGTTTTGGATTCTTGTGTGTCAGCGTTTGCCGTTAAGCCTCTTAGTTTTTCAACCAGACTTTCACAGTTTTCAGTGTGAGTGATTAATGCATTTAGCTGAATCGTTAGTGATAAGAAATCGTTGCCTGTTAACGTGGATTTTTCTAGCAAGGTATTTACTTGATCTTCAAACTGGTGAGCTAACTCGACAAATTGATCAAGGTTTAATGCTGAAGCATCGCCCTTAAATTTGTGGATAATGGAGAATATCTGGTTAGCTTTATCAATATACTGTTTGTGTGTTTTCGCTGTATTCTTAAGAATATTGTTAATGTCTTTAAATGCAATATGGCTGTTTTTAATAAATAGATCAATCAGATCCATATTGCTGTGAATAAGTGTAGATAACAGTGTGAGCTGTTGTTCATTTTGCCCTTTAGCAACTTTGAGCGCCTTCTCTAATTCAACCTGTTCTGTTATGTCGGTGGCGGTTACCAGAACATGAGAAATGGTTTTGTCACTCGATACCACTCGAGAGAATTGGAAGTTAATGTATTTGTTGGTATAGAGGTTGTCATCTGACAAAATATGAATTTCAACTTTGGTCAGCGGGTTAAGGT
>CAKMZU010000319.1:2425-4100 GCA_929200485.1 uncultured Gammaproteobacteria bacterium
GGTTAAGGTCTTTTATCAGATTTTGTGTGATGGTCTTTTTGAATAGCAGTTTGATAAAACTTTCAGCCGTTGACAGGTCTTTCTCCGAGATAATGTCTTTAAGGAGTGATTTAAAGGGTAGGCCGACAAAATCATCTCGCCCAAAAATCTTGATGAGCTCTGCGGAGTGCTGGCGACCGATGCTCAAGTCCTCGTTTAATAAGAATAAGCCTTCTTTTACTGTGTTAAGAATTTCATCGGTTTCTTGTTTTGCTTCAAAAATCTGTTCATCGGAGGATCGTAGCTGACGCATAAAGTGAAACATGATGATGAAAAAATTTAAGATAGCCAAGCTGATCCCCATCACCTGAATCATTCGTAGCTGATTCGCCTGACTAGTTGCGCGGTTTTGCAGGTAGTTAGTCAGGTTGTTCATCACAGCAAGTAATTCAAGGTTATTCTTTTCGCCGTATTCAATTACCTCTGACAAAGAGCTTTCAAATAATGGGTCGTTGGGGCTGCTGCTTATGTTTAAAAAGATTTCGAGCCGGGTATACCAAGGTGCCCATAGCCTCTCTGCCTGATCCATAATGATTTTACCGTCGATGGATTCAATTTTTTCTAGCAATACGCGATCACCCGTGGCATCTAGTGTATACCCGCTCGACAAGAACCCGTTGAATGTTGAGTTGAATAATTCGGACGTGCTTTGAAGTTGTTTGGAGGCTGCAAGTAACAGAATAGGGTTGTTTTGGTAAGCTTGAATTTCAAGCAGAGATTTCATCATCTTTTGCGATAGCATCCTCTGGCGTCCCGCAAGGTTGATGGCTACCGCATCATCTTTAATTTTAAAGGAGATATAGAAATTAAGTATGAGGACAGAAGCATCTAACAGAAGGAATAGAGCGATGGAAATAACGATCCCTCGATATTTCCCAAGGTTTAATCCTGGTTTCATAATACATCTCATTATTGGTATGGTGATAGATAAGCATTTTTTGTACCGTTATTGTTTTTTTTATGACTAGGTTACTTTTGTGCTTGAATCCTAGCGGTTTAAGAAAAATAGCATGGGATTGTAATTGTCCAATCAAGTGTGCTTTTTTTTGAGAAAAGCTTCACTAAGTCTAGGTGTGGATACTGTTAGGTCATAAAATTTGTCTATTTGCAGACCTTGAATGGCTGATTTTTTAGAGGGAGAGTTCTATTTAAAGTGTGTATGCTTTTAAATGTTAATGAGTTATCAGATGTTTATATTTTGAGCAGTAAAAGTTTTGTGCTAATTCCTGTTCGATCGATCAACTAATATTTATAATTGATCTTTTAAATGCATTAAAATGCCGCACGATCAGCAGACCCCTGAGAATTTTCGATGCTAGTAGCACTGAATCATGGGCAGCCTTTAAACTAATAACAGAAGATTAGTTAAAGGAAGGATTTTGCAATAAATTTTAATGCATGAATTTGTAAAGTGAATATAACACCTAACTCAAAAATAGCAGTAATTATTTAATTGGGTTGCTAGCTGTGGTAGAGTTCACAAAAATATTTAGATAATTTAGAATAATAATAACGTATCAAGGAAACCATGTGAGAACCAGCTGGCAAATACAGCAGGCTGTGATTAAAGCGCTTTTTATCCGAGAGTTAAAAACACGTTTTGGTACGTCACCATTCGGCTATGCATGGGCAATAC
>CAKMZU010000320.1:0-2231 GCA_929200485.1 uncultured Gammaproteobacteria bacterium
CTAATAAGAGAAAAGAAAAACTAATCGATAAAATTAATCCAGCCTTATATTGTAGGCAATTTAATTTTAAAGTTATATTAAATTTATAAAATATTTTTTTGATTGATCATTGTCAGTGCCTCCAATGCTCCCATTGGAATCGATATTGTGCCCTCCGGCCCATCTGCATCTCTTGGATTTATTCGTATTAACGAGCCGTTTATAGATTCAGACAATAATAGCAATCTTCCTCAAGCCACTTTCCATCTTCAACTACCTTAATATTATTATCGATTTTTATAGATTTTTCTTTCTAGATTAATGACATGCAAATAGGTTGTGTCACTTGTATTGAAGGTTTTTAAATCAGTTGGTGTATCGTCAAACATAAAATCAATACCAACGGCATCACAGTATTCGCGTTTTGCAATGTTCCATTTAGCATCATCATCAAAAGATAAGCCATCAAACCAATCAATGGGTTCGTTTAGCCCTTCTAAATGGTCAACAATAGAAAAATAATGCGTATAAAGGATACCTGCCTGCGCCAATAGCTGATCTACATTTTTATCACGCTTAATTCTCGTAATAACATACACTTCAACGCCATCCTTAGGGAGTGCACACGAAAACTGTCTGAATCGTTCAGGGAAAGCGTCAATCACGCCGTGAATATCTATGCCTACTTTTAACGTATTGTTCATTCTAGCTCCTAAGTCATCGAGAACCCTCAAGTGTTCGTGGGAATAAATAATTTTTGCCTTCTTTGTTTACGACCTGATAAAGTTTCGCTGGTCGACTAGGTCCTGACTTCATTGCACCCGTTTCCTCTAAAATATCGGAAGACAATATTCGGCGTCTAAAGGATTTCTTTTCGACAGGCTTTTCAAGCAAAATCTCAAAAGTGGTTTGTAATTCACTTAAGGTAAACTCGCTGGGTAGAAGATTAACAGGCAGCGACGTATATTGAATTTTGCTTTTTAGCCTCTCATGACAAGCATTTAAAATGCCTTTATGATCAAACGCCAAGGACATTTTTTTTCCGATTTGATGTACCGGCATCCACTGGATTTCTTCAGAAGATTCATCTTTGATTAGTTTAATATGCTCATCCGCAATTAGCGCCATATAAGCAATAGTGACTGACCAACCTCTTGGATCTCTTTTCTTTCCACTAAAACTTGCCACCTGCTCAACATGAGATATCTTAACACCAGTTTTTTCAACTAGCTTACGCTTAGCTGTGTCATCAAGGCTTTTATCTTTATGAGTATCAATAAACCCTCCTGGTAATGCCCATTTGCCTTTGGCGGGGTGCTGATTCCTCTTAACCAAAAGGACGTTAAGCGCTTCATCTCTAATTGTAAAAATTGCCATATCTACAGTAGTTAAGGGCAATTCATAATCATGGATATTGTAATTAGTCAAAAAATCTTTTTCAGTATTGGACATAAAATGACCCTCTTTGTATTGCTTGGGATATTAGTGTCATAAAGCCACTTAATCAATGCGTGTTAAATATTCAACTATAAAACGACAAATTATGCTTGCCATAATAGTGGCTCTATGCCACTATTAAACCACATCGAGAAATTAGTGGGATTCACTAAAAACACATCGGTGTAAATCATGACTCTGGATACGGGATAGACCCTCATCCAACAAACAACAGCAAGGGGTTTGCTGCAATGAATAGCAAGACTGACATAGCTTACGATTTTTTAGTCTTTATCGGAAGGTTTCAACCATTTCACCAAGGCCACCTCTCTGTAATCACTCAGGGTTTAAAGCAGGCTAGCCAATTAATCATTCTATGTGGATCTGCCCATCAGCCACGATCTGTTCGCAACCCTTGGACAGTCGAAGAACGCGAAGCCATGATACGGCAGTCCGTTCCAATCAATGATAACAAGCGTATTCATATCGCACCGCTCATGGATATTGTTTATAACGATGAATCCTGGGTGGGTAATGTGCAATCAACTGTCAATGGATTAGTCACTGCACATCATGGCATCCCACATAAGAAACCTCGCATTGGCCTGATTGGTCACAGCAAGGATCAATCATCATATTACTTGAATTTATTTCCTCAATGGAGCGCTGTTCAGGTCAAAAACTTTAAAGGGCTGTCATCAACACCCATGAGGAAACAAATATTCTCTGATAAAGGGCAAGACTTTTTGCAAAAGGAAGGCACGACTTTATTTACACCCAGCGTCAATAAAAACCTCATGGCATTTACACAGACA
>CAKMZU010000320.1:2241-4094 GCA_929200485.1 uncultured Gammaproteobacteria bacterium
GACAGAATCATACCAAGCTGTAAAAAGTGAACATGAGTTTGTTGAGCAATATAAAAAGGCATGGGACGCCGCGCCCTATGAGCCAACCTTTGTCACTGTTGATGCCGTGGTAGTTCAAAGTGGCCATGTATTGATGGTTGAAAGAAAAGCTCGCCCTGGTAAGGGCTTATTGGCATTACCTGGCGGTTTTGTTGATGGCAGTGAAAAGTTAATGGATGCCTGCCTAAGAGAACTACGAGAAGAAACACGATTAAAAATCCCAGCGGCTGTTCTAAAAGGCTCTATTAAAAATGATCAGGTATTTGACGACCCCCATCGTTCAGCAAGAGGTCGAACTATTACGCATGCTTTTTATATTGAGTTAGCACCCAATAAACAGCTGCCAAAAGTCAAAGGCGGTGATGATGCCAAGCACGCTATGTGGGTGCCTCTAGCTGACCTAGACCCAACAACCATTTTTGAAGATCACTACTTCATCATAAAAGAATTAACAGGGCTATAGCCCAAAACGTGTAACGAGATAGACTCGTTTCTTCACACGGATAGGAGGAACTCCACCATGAACAACACTATTATTTTAAATACCGATAGCTACAAAGCTTCTCACTTCCAGCAATACCCAGAGGATACAACCTATGTTTCAAGCTACATTGAAGCACGTGGTGGACCTTTTGAGAAATCAGTATTTTTTGGCCTTCAGATGTTCATCAAAGAATACTTAACAAAGCCTATTACTCACGATGATGTGGACGAAGCAAAAACCATCATTGAAGCGCATGGATTACCCTTCAACACAGAAGGCTGGCGTTATATTGTTGACACTTACAATGGTTATCTACCTATAGAAATACAGGCGCTACCAGAAGGTAGTTTAATTCCAATAAAAAATGCGTTGGTACAAGTAATAAATACCGACCCAAAATGTGCGTGGCTAACCAGTTATATTGAAACTGCCTTGTTGCGAGCAGTCTGGTACCCAACAACCGTTGCTACGCTTTCATTCCAGTGCAAATGCATTATAAAGCGATTTTTGGAGGAAACTGCTGATTCAACAGAAGCGCTAGATTTTAAACTACACGACTTTGGTGCCAGAGGAGCAACTACCGAGGAGGCAGCAGCAGTTGGAGGTATTGCCCACCTGGTTAACTTTAAAGGTACAGATACCTTGAGTGGAATTATAGCCGCTAGACGCTACTACGATGCAAACATGCCAGCATTTTCTATTCCGGCTGCTGAACATAGCACAATAACAAGTTGGGGACGTAATAACGAAGCCAAAGCATATGCAAACATGTTAGATAAATTTTCAGGACCAGATAAATTAGTCGCGGTTGTCAGTGACTCTTATGATTTATGGCACGCGATCGATAACATTTGGGGTAAAGAATTAAAAGCTAAGGTCGAAGAAACAGGCGGGACGCTCGTTGTAAGGCCTGATAGCGGCAACCCTGTAGAAATTGTCATTGAAACTATTGAGCGCTTAATGAATAAATTTGGTTTTGTCACTAATACCAAAGGTTACAAGGTATTACCTGACTGCATTCGCGTGATTCAGGGCGATGGGATTGATCAAACCATGCTTGAAGATATTCTAAGCACCATGAAGTCTAAGAAATTAAGTGCGGATAACATCGCTTTTGGTATGGGCGGCGCTCTGCTTCAAAAGGTCGATAGAGATACGATGAAATTCGCAATGAAAGCGAGCACAGCTCAAGTAAAAGGAGAATGGAGAGATGTCTTTAAAGACCCCGTTACCGATAAAGCAAAGCGTAGCAAAAAAGGGCGATTAGCGGTTATTAAAAATGATGAGGGAACCTTTGAAACCGTCCGTGAGGAGATGATTGGTGCTAAGC
>CAKMZU010000321.1:0-1493 GCA_929200485.1 uncultured Gammaproteobacteria bacterium
CTTCTAGCGCAAGGGAATAGCCCTTTGTGCCTAAGCCAACAATAATGCCATCGCTAATATCTGAGAAATATGAATGGTGGCGGAAGGATTCCCGCGCATGAACGTTTGATAGGTGTATTTCAATAAAAGGAATATTTACGCCAAGTAAAGCATCTCTTAATGCAATACTGGTATGTGTAAAAGCGCCTGGGTTAATCAGGATAAAATCAATTTTCTCATTCATCGCCTCATGGATGCGATCAACAAGTTTTCCTTCGTGATTACTTTGCAGGTGAAAAATTTGCGCAACATTCTTTGCTTTAAGTTCGGATACAACATCATCCAGCCCTTTTTTGCCATAAATCTCAGGTTCGCGCTTGCCCAGCAAATTTAAATTCGGGCCGTTTAGTAACAAGATTTTTGGTAATGTTGATGGCTGCATTCATTGTCCTTGATTTTTGATGCACGTTTAAGAAAAATCGCGACAAGATCGAAAGCCCTTTCTGGTGTCTTTGTCGATTTTTCTCAATAAAAACTGTGTTTGGCCTAAGGTGATAAAGGTTAAGTGCCAAAACTTCTTTCAAAAATACTTAAATTGACAGCAAATGCAAGCGAAAATTCAAAAAAAACAAAGTAAGTGAATGCTCACTTTGTTTTGTTGTTATTGGTGCTGATGGATTCTAAAACAATGCCCTTTGTCAGTAGTTGTGGCAGGATGTGAGGTGTATCACCTTCTTTGCCTGAGTAAAAAAGATACAGTGGAACGCCATTTCTTCCGTGACGGTTTAGAAATTTGGTAATTTCAGGGTCTTCATTCGTCCAGTCGCCAACCATATAGACAACGCCAGCCTCTTTGAAGGCTGTTTGGATTTCAGTTGTATGAAGTGTGGTCACTTCGTTGGTTTTGCAAGTGATGCACCAGTCGGCAGTAAATTCTAAAAATACCGGTGTATGCCCTGAAGTTAATTCATTCAGTCGGTTTTCATTAAATTCGACAGATTCAATGCTTGGAGCACGATCATTAAGCCATGAAAGGGTAAGAAAAGATCCCAGAACAGCAATTAAACTCAGTGTGGCGAATATTTTTCCAGTCTGCCCATCAGATTGCACCAGCCAAAGCGCGAAAACAATCAGGATACACCCAATACAGGCCAGAGCGATGGCATCAATGCCCGCTTGCTTGCCCAGAACCCATAGTAGCCAGATGGCGGTCAGGTATAAAGGGAATGCGAAGAATTCTTTTAGACGTTCCATCCATGCGCCGGGTTTTGGCAGTAATTTCGATAAGCCTGGAAAAAAGCTGATGAGCGTTAGAGGAAGTGCCATACCAAAGCCCAAGGCAATAAAGATGCAAATAGCAATAGCCCAATGCTGAGTAGTGGCTGCACCTAATGCAACACCCATAAATGGGGCAGTGCAGGGGCTTGCGACAATAACAGCTAAAACGCCAGTAAAAAAGCTGCCACTTGCGCCTTTTTGGTTGGAGTAATCTTGGCCGACTCCCATGAATCTGG
>CAKMZU010000321.1:1503-4072 GCA_929200485.1 uncultured Gammaproteobacteria bacterium
AACAAAAAACAAATAGATGAGCGCCAAAATAAAACTGGGCTGTTGGAGTTGGAATCCCCAGCCAATTTGATGCCCAGCACTTCTTAGTCCTAGCATTAGTGAGGCTATGGTAACAAAGCTTAAAATGACACCTAATAGATAAGCGATGCCTTCAGATTTTGCTTGTGTGTGAGTACTTAATTGAAACGCTTTTAATCCAAGTACCGGCAAGACGCAAGGCATAAGGTTTAATATGAGTCCACCTAAAAAGGCAAGCAATAAAAAAACAAATACTGAGTGTTTTTGCTCTGGATGCTTACTTAATTGCGTTGATGCATCACTTTTAGCATTTTCATATTGTTCCTTGTCGATAAAAGAAAATTGACCGCTGGGCTCTATTTTTAAGTAGAGGTTATAAACGGGGTAGCAAAGTCCCGCATCCGCACAACCTTGAGAGCTGGCTTTTAAGAAAATGGCGTTATCAGTAAGTGAAAGCGGCAGCGGGATTTCAACCCTGTCGTAGTAAGCTGTGATTTCACCAAAGTAAGGATCTTCCATTTTCTTGCCGTAAGGTAAGCTCAGATCCTCAGACTTTAGATTATGTGTTGTGTGATCGCTCGAGTCGATCCACTCGATCTTAAAACCATGTTGATAAAAGTAATGGGCAGGCTGAGCCTGCCATAGCAAGCTGATATTTCCCTGAGTGTTACTTGGAATGATATCAAGGTGATAAGCATCATCCACAGCTAAAAAAGACTGTTGTTGCCCAAAAGGATCGTTCTTTGGTGTTAAGTTGTTGAAGTTCTGCGCCTGCGCAAAAAAACTAAAGGCGAAACTTACGAAGAAGAGGTAAAAAAATTTTGACATAGGTTATTGTCTCTAAGTGCGCTAAACGGAATTGGTCGCAGTCTTAAAAGATAGACACTTTTACTCAAACGAATCTCTCATTATGATAGGAGCAATAAAACGAGTCAAAGAAGAAAAAGATGACAGCCAGACACCTACTGATTTTATTTGTGGTTTTTGCCTCTGTGCAAGCGAAATCCAGCATCGTTGCACCAGAAACCAAAGTCATTGTTTCAAATGCCAAGGTATTATTACCGCCCCCGCCTCAGTCGGCAGCTGCAATGTATATGATTATTGAGAATCATCAAGACGAAGCTATTACGACTTTTGCTGCCAAGTCAGCGATTGCGGATAACATTAGCTTACATGAAATGACCATGGAAAATGGTGTGATGAAAATGCGGGCGGCTAAAGGGTTAACGATTAAGCCGCATAGCAGTCTAACCTTATCTCAAGGAGGCAGCCACTGGATGTTGGAGGATTTGAATGAGCCACTTTATGAAGGTCAAAAAATTCCAGTGACTTTATGCTTTAATGGCGGGTGCCAATCCATTAAAGTTGAGGTTGTTCATCCTATGCAAAATCAACAGCAATCCAATGGTCATGGGCACCACCATCATCATTAATCATCTTTAGGCAAATAACGATGAAAAACAATAAGTGGTTAAAAATAACAGGCTTTTCGCTCTTGGGTACTTGTTTGGTACTTTGGGGTGTGGCGTTTTATTGGAGTTTGGAGCCTGAAAATCTTGATGTAAGAAAAGTCACGCAGAAGGAAGCCCAAAGCTTGAATGTGCCGATAGTGACAGGTTCCTACACAACGGCAACCTTAATTGCGGTCATAGAAACCATGCTAGATAAGCCAGGTGGATTTATCAGTAATGACATCATGATTCCAAGTGTGTTTATGGATAATATGCCGCATTGGGAATACGGTGTGTTGATACAATCGAGGGATATGCTTCGGGCGATGCGAGATTACATGAGTCGGTCTCAATCGCAATCCAAAGAAGACCCTAACTTGCGTGAAGCTGAATCACGATTGAATATTGATCATACTGCCTGGGCATTACCGGATGCGCAAGATCAATACCGTGAGAGCGTGAGTAACCTCAGGACTTACATGGCGAGGCTAAGCGAACCTTCAGCCAGTGATGCTCAATTCTATGCAAGGGCAGATAACCTGAGTTTCTGGTTGTCGCTAGTTGAGTCTCGCTTGGGGAATTTATCTCAGCGCCTGACAGCAAGTGTTGGACGTAAGCAATTAAATACCGGGTTGTCAGGCGACGTTGATGCCAAGCAGTCAACACCAACCCATATTGAAGATTACGTCAAAACACCTTGGCTTAAAGTGGATGATGTGTTTTATGAATCTCGAGGTTCGACGTGGGCGTTGATTCAGCTGATGAAAGCGATTCAGTTAGACTTTAAGGATGTGTTAGCCAAGAAAAATGCGCATGTCAGTTTTGCGCAAATCATCCGTGAATTAGAGGCAAGCCAGCAATCGGTGATGGCACCCTGGGTGATGAATGGTACAGGGTTTGGTTTGTTTGCGAATTATTCATTAGTTATGGCTTCGTATATTTCAAGAGCTAATGCAGCGGTGATTGATCTTAGGGCGCTTCTTGAGCGGGGGTAGCGGCAATAGCTTCGCTATCGCGATGTTTAATTTTGTGCTTTTTTCCTATGCCTTTGCCTTTAAATCTCATTTTATCGTTTTCGTCGCTAGTTGAGGTTGAGGCCT
>CAKMZU010000322.1 GCA_929200485.1 uncultured Gammaproteobacteria bacterium
ATTGATAACCAATCTTCACCTGAGTCAGCACGGCTTGAAAGCATTGTTGACAACTATGGTCAAGTCCATAAATTCGTCTATGAGCCTTCACATTTTTCAGTAATAAAGGCAGATGGTACAGAAACAAAAATTTATTCGCGCCCAGGCGGCGTCGAAACTATCATCGATGCGCTAGGGCATCAAACGAAACTTACATATCGCTCTTTCGAGGGGATACCTCTTATTAATGGAATTTTGACACCTGAGGGGGCATCAATTGCGATAATGTACAATACGATTAAAGCGAAGTTTCAAGAAGGGGATGCTAATCTGCCTGTCGTCAGTCAATTGCTTTATCAGGATAAAATCACAGGAGAGGAAACCAGGAAAATATTTTATCATCACACTGCGGATAAAAATTTTACCGGTTATCCGAGCTATACATTGAGTAGAGATAAAGACAGTTTGCTAGAAAGTGGCGATACGACTTATCGTTATCAGGTGACAACCACTCAGAGCGATTTAGATGGGAATACGCCAAAATACCTGGTAAATAAAATAACCTTTAATTATCTTCATTTACCTACAATGCTTGAAACCCTGGATGGCGATAAACCCTACAGCAGAGTAAGTTATACCTATAACATTAGCCCTTTTAAATATGCACGCCAGACCAATTACGATAAACCTACTCAAAAAATTATTGAGATGTATAATGCAGAAAAGCAGAGATACAACCCCGTTAAATCCTTTCACTATCACTATGATAATTTTGGTAATACCCTAAGCGAAGCCGAAAGCATCTTTGATCCTGCGCATTCGATCTGGCTAAATAAAAAAAAGGTCGAATCCGAGTTTTATACAGAGCATTTTAACCTGCCCAAAAAAATCATTGTAACTGATTCCGTCTCAGGTGATAAAAAATGCTATCACTACCTTTTATCACCCGATAAAAAAAATATTGCTGAAAAAATAACAGAATATTGGTTAGCTGAGCGTACGACAGGCTGGACGCCATGGCAAAAAAAAACATTCGTATTTGATGCGCAAGGAAGAATGACAAAAAAGTCTAACCAGTGGCTGGAAGAACACCACCCAGATCCCCAGTTGACCACTTCTGAGGTTGAATTTCATTTTGATTCAGGCAAATCACAGATCAAGAGAGTTGAAAAAACCCATTTAGGTAGACGCGCAACGCAATTAATTGATAGCCGTAATAATCAGTTGATGAAAAGTATTTCTCCTGCTGGTGCTGTTACTGCTTACAAATACAATGCGATTGGACAACTGATTGAAACACGCAATGCCTTAGGCGACTCAACCACTTTTGACTATCTCATTCATCAAAACGACAATCAAAATGCGATTATTTTAACAACACCTGAAGGAAATAAAACAACAATCAATTTTGATCACCTGGGTCGAAAAACGCATACCTATCATAAAAAAGATAATAGATGGGCTTTCTATTCTCAGAGGCGATACAACGGGTTTAACAAGATTATTGAAAAAACCAATCGATTAGGCTTCAAAGGAAAAGTGCAATATGATGCGCTGCAAAGACCCGTTAAGCAGAGGGACAGCTGGGGGAATGAGAAATTATTTCTTTATGATGATGCGAACTTTGTTACCGATATTTATATAAACCAACAGAAAATTCATCAAATAAAAAAAACACCCTGGTCGTTTTCTTCTGTAGAAAACCGATACTCCTTCAAAAACGACACCAAAAATAATAAGCAACCCATTACATCAAAAAATACCCTGTTTACCGGTTTAAACCAGATTGCTAATGTTAGCTTTGTGGAATATGGCTTAGATGGCACAAAAAAAGAGAATTATTCCGAGAGCTACGAATATAATGCAGCAGGCAAAAAAGTTCGCAGTCAGACCAAAGGCTTTGATGGCATTAGCTCAGAGCAAGCGTTTACTTATGATATTTTTGGCAATATGGCATTTTCTTCTCTTCATTATAAAGATAAAACTGGAGAGTACAGGCATCAAAGTCCTCAGCATCTGTTCAATGAAGATAATCTACTTATTATGGAAACAGCCGTGGACCCGACCGAGGGCCATTCCATCTCCCGCCATTTCGATTATGATGATGACGGTAACTTGATAAAAGAAACCAATGCCCTTTGCGAAAGTAGCAACTTTGGTTATAACCTTTTGGGTAACATCATTTCCAGCTCGTGGCTGAGAAAGGGAAAAGGCTACGATATTACGTATGATTACAATAAAGATGGAAAACTTATTTATCTTAAAGATAGTAATGATGAATCTATAAGTTATCAATATTCGAGTAACAATCAATTAGTGTCAGTGCTGCATAGGGATCAACACGTCCTCTCTTTTGAGTATGACGATTATGACCGGCTGACAAAACAAACAGATCCTTTTGGAAAGACATTGCATTTTCATTATGATGAAAAAGACAGAGGAAAATTATCTGCCATTGAAGGTATTCGGCATACAAAAAAATTTTGTTACGGCGATGATAATAATGGTTTTAAAGGACGACACCTGGAGACGCTTACAGAGGTTAAAAATAATGAATCAATCCTCGCATTAAAAACCCTGTACAGCTACGGTAAATTCGGACTGCCTGATCATGTTCAAACGTTTCAAGAGCAGAAAAAAATTTTAGATTTTCAAATAATCTATGACTCAGAATTGCAATTATCCCGATCAACAACATGGTGGATCAACGAAGAGGGCTATCCAAGAACACATGCTGCTTCCTACCGCTATGATTCACTAAAGCGTCTTGTCGCTGAAACACATCATACAGATACAGAAAGAAATCCATTGACTGATAAACGCTATCGGTATGATGGCAATAATAATTTGCTGCAGTTTCAAGAGAATTCTAACCAGCAGTCTAAGGTAGTCAACAATACCTTCAATGGGTTTAATCAACTCATCACAATCAATGAAAATGGGCAGGTCTTTCATCAGTCGTATGATTTAGCGGGGCGATTGATAACAGATAAAGAGAGGAATCAGTATAGCTATGATGCTCAGAATTTTTTAATGTCTATTCAACAGCCTGACAATCAAACGATTGACTTGGACTACTACCCAACGGGATTGTTAAAAAAGCGACAATCTCCCAAGTTGGGATTGACGTTTTACTATGATCCTCAAGCAAACATTATTGCCGAGCAACGAAATGGTGTTGAAAGCAGTCTTTATCGTATCAACCGGGCAATTCAGGCAATTGAATCATCCAATGAAGTCACCCCTGTTTTGTCATCCAACACCAGTGTTAAAGCCTCCTTTGGTAATAAATCCACTGCTACCCCCTGGTTTTTAGATGGTTATGGTCAGTTACAAAATGCAACAGTGGATCCGGCGATTTCAAATTATACCTGGCTTCAGACGTACACGGATTTCGATACACATTTAACGTATTTAAACAGCCGATTTTTTCTTCAGACTACCAGGCAGTTTTTAACCCCTGATAAACTCCCTGACATGAATGCCTACAACTTTGCAGCAGGGAATCCGTTGAGCTTCCCCGACCTGTCAGGTTTTTCTCCTGCCAATTATGCGTTGGGTTCAGCGGTTATTGGCTTATCAGCGGCCAGTATTTTATGGTCAATCATTGCTGCACCGATTACAGGCGGCAGCTCGCTAGTAGCATCTACCGCCGCTGTTGTCTCAGGTGTGCTTGGAATAGCTTCCGGCGGCACATTGATTGCATCACAAGCACTTGCAGATCAAGGAAACACAGCGCTATCAAAGGCATTGATGGCTTCGAGTATTGGGCTAGGTGCTGGCTCAGCAGTCGTTGGTCTGGGAGGGAGTTATTTTGCCCCAGAAATAGCAGATGCAATCGGGTTACCGAGTGTGACTGCTAAAAAAACGGTGGAAGCCGTTTCCAGCGCTTCTTTGTCAGGGGAGATCATTCAAGCAGCAGACATTGAAAAGTTATTGCTGCCTATGGAGAATTTATCGCCTGATCCAGGCATAGGTGATTTGTCATTATTATCCGATACTGAAGAATCAGTCGCTGGTGCTGCCGACGTTGGCATGCAGGCGGCGAATCAGACGCCACTTTATCTTCGATTCATTACTCAAC
>CAKMZU010000323.1 GCA_929200485.1 uncultured Gammaproteobacteria bacterium
GCACTTCTCGTGCTTCTATTTTATCGATAAATTTTGTGCCATGCAGATTGTAATACCGAAGCCCTGAGGCGTAACCGGTGACATCCCGCCATAAATCGTCAATGAGCCATTCCTGATCGTGTATATGCGCAGACTTCTCGTTAATAAAATCCAGGTCCAGTTGCCAGCCACTCGGTAGGCCGAACATGCCTTCTTTGTTGAATCGATAGGTGAGATTCAGCTGGAAATTGCCGACCCGGCCCCGGGAGAAAATGAGAGGGTATGCATAATCGAAAGTGCCGGTTGCAGCGTTGACAGATTCATGTGTCAGTCTGGGTTTGTTATACGCTTGAGAGCTGGGGTAGTCTGATTCTGCAATGGTGGTGTATCCGATAGTGAAGAAAAACAGCGTCAACAAGATTGGTTTGAGTTTCATAAGAGGTTTTTGCGCTGATTGAGAATAATCGATAGGGAGATTGTTTTAGAGGGGTCGGTAACAATTATTTTGATCATGTTGCTTTGATAAGATTATTTTAACTTTGTTCAATCGTTAGTTATTTTTGTGTGAATTATTAGGTTGAAAGTTACACGCTTCAAGCAGATAAAATTGATATATTCTTTTTTAAAATAAATCTGAGCCAATTGATTGTGAAGTCAGAAGGCTTTAATAAAAAAATATTCTCGTCACAAACGCCATGGCAGCGGTGAATCAAAAGCGAAATTTAAAAAGTATTGATCGAATCTGTGGTTGAGTGAATGTGATTAATCTGAATCATAAGGGTAGGCTTCTTCTAAACTTGAACGATCCAAACCAAAGAATCGTTCTGATCCTGTGATATCATCAAGGTGTGCGCTAGTGAAAGTTTGATTCCCTAACAGTGCTTCATTACTGAGACCTATATTCGCTTCTGAGAGCTCAGTGTCAATTCTTTCAGCTGCTTCATCAAGCGTATCAGACAATTCTGTTAATTTTCCTGCAAGCCTTTTGAGTAACTTTCCTCCAAAGAAAGCTGCTCTTTCTTGTGATTCCTCGGTTAACCGGTTGGCTAAGTACCTTGTCTCGCGACCTAGCCGGGATGGAAGTGTGAGTAGCCTCTCGGCAAGCGATCTACGGGCTGGCAGGTCTTGATCCAAGGATAAGGTCATCCTTGGAGTTGCTCTTTGGGGCATAGCGGAAGTGCTGGCTCCTACATTGACTTCATCACTACTGGCAAGACTTTCTTCAATGTTGCTTATGACCGGGTTTCCAACGTTGGCTGCGACTTCTGAGGATAAATTACTAGAAGCAGCGGTTGCCAATGAAGAAAAGTTTGCAAAAAAATCGGGAGCAATAATTGGCGCAATGGCAACGCCCGCAGAAACCAAAGCAGCAGCGCTAAGCCCGATACTGGTATATTGCAATGCTTTGGCCGCTTGTTTGTTTCCAGAGTCAAGTGCAGCTTGTGACCCCATCAATGAGATACCCGAAAGCGCTGATGCTGTACCTGCTATAATCCCTGCACCTGCCGAGACAGTCAACGAAGCGCCTCCGGTCGGAATCGCAAATATGGCGCCGACGATACCTAATGCCGTCAATCCTCCACCAACACCATAAGATAGGCCTTGTCTTGCGTTGTGGCCTGTGGGGTCAATAAAAGTGACAGGGTTGGCCTTGCCATACATATAATGATTATCCACAGAATAGCTGTCGCGGCTGATAAACATCTTGATATCGGGGCTGTAGAAACGATGCAGCAGGTAGGTAAGCTGTGCATCCTGATCAAGATATTCCTGATTCCAGCCAAAGCTTGATGAGACTTTACCCGATTTAAATGGCTTAAGCGGTTTACCATAAGCGGTGTAAGTGGTGGTTTGTAAATTCTTGTTATTGTTTAAAATTGCGCCGGTGTTTCGTTCCGAGAGAAAAAATTGATCGACTGAGTCATTGGTGATATTTGCCTGTAATCCTCTGGCATCGCTGTAGATGCTGTGCCATTTTTCATTCTCCATGATAGCGGTGATTTTTTTGTTTATTCCATGATAAAAGGATTGGTTTTTCTCACCTTGTGTGCGTTTACTGAGCAACCCGCTGGGGAGGTATTGATACTCAATGGTTGATAAATCAGAATTTTTTATTGTCATTAGATAACCCAGAGCATCGTATTCATAGGTGGTACCCTGCATTTTTTCCAGATGGCCGTTTTTATTCCATGAATAGTGCTCAAGATATTGCTGATTGTCATTGTTGATGGTCGAGCGCAGACGTTGATCCTGAGCGTTGTAGTCATGGTTAACGCTGTGCTGGCTTTTTCCATCATTAAATGTCTCAGTGATAAGGTTGTTATTCGCGTCATAGCGATAATCAATGGATTTAACCAGATGTCCTTCATCATGCACTTCACTGATCAAACGATTTAACGAATCGTATTGATATTTTTTTAAACTATCTAATGATGGTTTTTGCCCCTGGTGTGAGTGATTGGCAATACTTTCGAGCTGTCCCTGTCCGTTAAAGTGGTGATTGGTAGAAAAAAACGTTCCAGATGATTTGTTGGAGTGGGTTGTTTTTGTCAGGTTCTTGAATGAGCCGTAATAGAATCGAGATTCAGTAACACCTGCCATTTCATAGGTGGAGGTTCGGCTAATGAGCTTACCTTTAATGTTATTGTCATCTTCACCGTAATTAAATTGGATTTGATCATTGTCTATATGAGCTTCAGAAATCAATCCATTGTCAGCTTTGTTATAACTTAATTGATAATGTTTGCTGGCAAAATCTGTTCTGGAGATGACACGGTTTTTATCATCGTAGTTCAGTGTCAGCTCTTTTGCATCAGGGTATTTGATGGTGTGGATTTTGCCGTTAGGCAAGTAACTGTAGTTGATGACCTGTCCATCGTTATCAGACACAGAAGTAAGATAATGATCATCATTGTAGGTTTGGGTAATCTCTATTCGATTATTTTTACGTGTCCAGCTTTTCTTTGTTATCTGACCTAACAGGTTATATTCAAACAAAACTTCTTCGCCATCCGGTTGGATGGTTTTAATGGGTCTACCTTCTTTATCATTGATGTATTGAGTTGTCACTTTCTGTGGCGTAACCGTGGAGATCAGGTGATTATCTGCGTTATATTCCCTTAAATCCGTTTCTCCTTTAGTGGTTTTGTGGTCACAGATTTGTTCTTTGGTATGTTTTATCACGTTCTTGAATAGATCATATTGGGTTCGGCGGGTAAAGTGCAGGTCATCAACGCCTTTAAGGGTTTTTTTAATTCGATTAAAGCTCGGGTCGTAGGTATAAACACTTTCGATCTTATCCGTTGACATCAATGTATAACGATGGATGAGCGCGCTGGTATGCTTCGCATTCTGACCAAAGCCGTTTTTTTCAAGGGTTTCTTCAAGGAAGTGCGTTTGCGGGTCAATGGGGTTATTAAATATCGGGTATTTGCGATGGATTGTTTTTCCAATCCAGGGTTGTGTTTCTTTTTCCATTACCTTGTGTTGGTTGAGGTAGACAGTGGTGGTTAAGTTTAAGTCGTTATACTCAATACGTTTGCTATTTCCCCAATGGTCAATATGTTTGATGGGGCGTTCGTGCTGGTCGTAAAGGGTAATCTTTTCAAGCCCTAAAATATCCGTTTGCTTAATAATTTTATGCCAACCGTTGTATTCGACTGCAGACAGTCTGCGCCAGGCATTTTGATAAAAATCTTTATGTTTAATGATTCTGCCTGTGGCATCCGTGAGCGTGGCGACTTTATAGTGAAGCGGTGTTTCTTTTGTCACCTGATTGACGCGATCTTTGTCGAAATCCTGATGGGTAAAAAGAGTGGCTTTACCCAGCGGGTTGGTTTCTTTGGTTAGTCTATCCAGGTTGTCATATTCATATTGCCATACCGAGCCAGAAGGGGTGTGTTTTTCCAGTAAATTGCCACTACGCGTATCTTGAATCTCACTGTTCATAGCACCCAGGGCACTGGTTTGTTTAACAGTAAGAAATCGAGATTTGGTATCGAAATCATAGCGCTTGGTGTAAGACGTCTTTTGTGGGCCGGGTTGCTCTTTGGCTAGCCATTCGACA
>CAKMZU010000324.1 GCA_929200485.1 uncultured Gammaproteobacteria bacterium
GTCAATTTCTCGATAAAACTTTCAATGAATTTTTTTTGCTTTTCTGAATCCGGCATTTTTGATAGGTTTTTGTGAACTCCGAGATCTACATTCCAATTATCACAGGGCCCGTCACTCATCAAAAAAACAGCCGCTACGTTCTCCCTATCAATGGAGTAAACTTCAGGAATTGGCGTATAGGCATAACCAATTTGAGAGCCAGCCAGACCCATTCCAAAAGCTCTAGACACAGCAAGATAACCTCCAAAATGTCTGCCACTAATTACAACTCCTTGACTCTTCATTCTATTGATCTCCTTGTCATTGGACATATTATGCAACGCGCTAATGAAAACATCACCGTTTCTATCAATTACATATGCTGGAGAATCACCCACATTCATCAAAATGATTTTATTAGCACCACCAACTTCTACCATTCCTGTAAACGTTGAACAATAATTCTCATTTTGGCTTTCAATTTCCTTAGGTTGCGCTTTCCTTTTGCTTTTATACCTATCGGAATACCATGACATCATGCTCTCAGAGGTCAAATTCTCATTCGCATTTATACAGATAGTCTTAGCAGCAGACACGATAGACTCTTCGTCACCCGATTCAAACGTATCAACATGTTTAGCCAGATTTGCAGATATTGAACTCTCTCCTGACTTGCTAGAGAGCAGATTGCCCAGTACATTAACCTCGGAGTGTAAAAATCCCTGACTATCACTTTTTCTTTCCAGTAGGATACGCCCCCCGCCAGTAGCATCAAACACCGCATTAAATTTAAGATCCACCCCCTCAATTAATGATTCATCTTCTGTGAGGACAATATCTTGAGAGGCTCTTCCATCAACGACAAAAGAATGTATTGACTTCTTATTTATGACACCAATAAGACTCTTTAACGCCTTCTCAGATAAAGTAGTAAGATGAGTTAATTGGGTAAATTTGGCACAATAGCCAAAATCTACATATAGCATCATAAAAAAAAATAAAAGAGCATTCCTCATAGAAGTTACCTAATTTAACCTATTCAATTTAGATGTATGCCGCAGTATTCTTCTTAATTATTTAACAGGAAGCATAACAATCATTGTGAGCTGAATTTTCCAGGCAAGTTCAAAAAAACCAAAGAAGAGATAAAGAACAGGTTAAATAGGAAACAAGTCGAACGCTGGCATGGGCATTTCAAATGCCACCTATCAGGCAGCCACCGATTTTCCCGTGGCTGTATTGCAAGCATTTGAAAAACGGTTGCATTACTGGGGACTTAAAAGATAGGGTTAAGGTGTATATTTCTTATTATCACTATCCGCGATAGCAATTGAAAAACTGCATAAAACCATTTCGCCTGACTCGACTGTGACTGGAACTTTTCTCACCTGGAACGAAAGGTTTGATGATAATGGATCTATCGTCAATTTTGTTTAGATGGCTTATTTCATTCCTCCTTAAAAATACTTTAAAATCTTTCTCACTTGAAATCGCTTTTGCATCCATATTTTTTACAAAACTTTTAATAAATTTAAAGTAGTTTTTTCTCACAGGGCCTTTTAATTTTGAATCTGAATCTCTTTTATCTCCTGACGATGCGCCAGCCTTCTGTTTGAGCTTCCAGTAATCCGGTATACCATCGCTCATCAGAATAACTGCAGCCAAGTCATTATTTAATTCCAAAGAATAAACGTAAGGAATAGGCTTAAAGGCTTTAGACTCAGCTGCATGTGTCCAAGCACCAAAATCTCTTGATACAGAAACATAACCTCCAAAATGCCTCCCATTCAACTTTGCTGCCTTCCCCTCTTTTTCCATCCTCTCTACTTCAGTTCGATTATCTGCATCATGCAAATGATTCATATAGACTTGGCCTTTTTGAGTAATAATAAAGGCTGGGGAATCACCTACATTCATTAGAATAGCTTTATTCATACCACCTAACTCAAGCAGGCCTGTAAGGGTTGACCCAAAATCCAGGTTTTCCACATCAACATATTCAGGCTTATACGTTTTCCTATACTCTGACTCTAGCTTGCCCTCTGTCAGATTTTCATTTGCATTACTACAAGCAGATTGGACTGCTAAGACCAGCGCCTCTTCATCGGATGATTTTAGGCTATCCAGCTGTTTAACCAGATTGGCAAATATCGAACATTCACCATCGATACCAGAGAGCAGATTCGACACTAAATTGGCTTTACTTATCCGGTCACGATTGTTCATGTTAGGTAAATACTCTTCCGTACTTCCGCCATGACCGTCAAAGATTGCATTAAGTGTAAACCCTCCACCTTCTTCAGCTCCGTCACACTGAGCTTCCACAAGAAGAATATCTTGGGAAGCTCTTCCATCGATAGAAAAATGGACAGGCGACATACCTATAACTTTTAAAAACTTCTGAACACAGCTTTCAGTTAAATCTCCAAGATATAACAATTGAGTGAACTCCAGTGAACAAGCACATTCAATAAAAAGCAACAAACAAAATAACATTGTTTTTTTCAAAAGAGACCACTCAAACGAATATCTGAAGCAGCAAGCAACACAATATTTATGCTCAAGAATCTGGCAAATCTACCCCTATGAACGCATTTTTCTTTATGAGTTCAAAAAATATTAAAGGGTAAATTTATGGCGGGTATTACAAAAAAAAGAGACTAACCTAAATAGTTAAATGGTGCACATTCGCAAAGCGGCATAGAGTGCATTGCATCAGCCACAAAAGTATGTAAATCAGGACCGGACAGCGAGTCACCTGTTGAGAATGTATAGGTATAGCTTTCGCTCTCTAACTGATCGATAACACTATCACCACTCACCAAGGCAAACTCAAAAGATGAAGCACTATCACCTTCTTCCAGCTGGTAGGTAATATCCAAATCATCAATATCATCAAGGCTGGAAATTTTTAAAAATTCGCCTTCCTCGATAGCATCATCTCCCAACTTTAATACACCTTCACCGGGTAGACTTTTAATGACCAATCCCCTTAATGGATCCCCGTCATCATCTTCAAAGAAAAAGCCTGCTTTACTTATAGGGTAAGGCGATTCACCCGCTATTTCTGCTTCAATATTTCTCGATACAGGCGCAGTATCTTCAGCCTCGCCCTGCTTATCATTCTGCTCACCCCCGCTTTCACCTTCTGCATCAACGAGAACACCCTCAGTTCCCTCAGTTCCCTCAGTTCCCTCAGTTCCCTCAGCCTCTTCACTTATCGACAGATCGGGCACTGAAAACAAATCATCCGCTGCTAAAAACTCTGAATCACTTTCTTCTGTTGTCGTTTTTTTCTTTTTAGTTGCAGTGTCAACACTTGAATCCGAAAAGAACAATAAAAATACACCGCCAGCAACAATGGCTGTCGCGCCAATTATCAAGCCAATCATACTCCAGGATAAATTGGACGAGTCATCACTAATGTCATCATTAAGACCTAGACGCGCCATCATATCCACCTGCTTTGCAATGAGAAAATCACTTTCATCCAATGCAGATTCTGGAATAAATATTGACGTAGTAACTTCTGAAGAGGATAAAGGAAGATTGTTATCACTCCCTAAAGAATCAATAGGCAAAAGCTGCTCTGCTTGCTGATTAGGCACAAACAAACCATCCTGAGGATTCACAAGATCTTTGTGCAAAACAAGATCTTTAGGCAAAACAAGCGGTTTATTCGAGCCGACAAAATCGGTCGGAAGCTTTAAGGAGGAATCAGATTGAATTACTACAACATCCGATATCTGCCGGGTTATTATTTTTTTCATATTGGCAACGAACATTATAAAAATTAGTTATAACGTTGAGTATAGTCAAAAAATCACAAATGTGTTGAAAAACCCAAATCAGGCCAACGAAAAGTGGAAATCTTTAGAAAATAATGGGGAAAGGTGCTTCTTTGGGGTTCAAAAAGCCGAAATAAGGCATCCTCACTTAAAGTGGGGAAGCTAGATGGCTAGATAGCCACCTAGGAGGGTGTCCGAGAATTGCCAACAAAAGGAAACTTGAGTAAATTTTCATGT
>CAKMZU010000325.1 GCA_929200485.1 uncultured Gammaproteobacteria bacterium
GTGCAATCATCATTTGCCTTATAACAGACACTGACGATATTTGTTGCAGGCCCTTCGGTATCTAACATAAAGGTCCGCGTAGTCCCCAGAAACAATGACTGAGGATTCACACTGATGGTGTTTTTGCCCTGACGAATATATTCGCGCATGCAATAAAATTCAGCCGTTGCCTGCGTCTGTGTGTAGCTATAGCATTCGCTGACATTCTGGCCGTTAAAATACAGATTGAGCGGTGTTTGTGTATCGGCTGGAAAGTTAATCACAATAGGCTGTGCGCCCTGCTCGACATTTTCCTTTAGCAACATATCCGAGGTGTTACTTTTGTTTTCCGCAGGATATTCCACATCAAATTTTGTAAAAAACTGATTATCTAGAGATGACAAACAACCCGTTAATAGTGGTGAAAGACTTAACCAAAGGAATGTTTTGATGATGGTAGATTGTCGTTTCATAGCACCCTCCCTGTTTTTATTACTATTTTTAAGGTTTGGTTTGTTTACATGATTGAAAAACAACTAAAAGAAACAGTGTAAATATCTTATGAACGTCCCTTTTCTTATAAAGACATCAACTCCGTGACTCAGTGGTAAGATTAATTTGATTAACATTTTGTAACAAAACATCTAACACAAAAAGGGGACATAAATCACACAAAAAAAATGCTATTTGATCTTTTCTGTCAAGTTAAAAGAAATATTATTCATTGAATAACAGAAAGAAAAAATTCTAAGTAACAATTCTTACACTGGATAACGCTAACAGATTCCGTTAAGGTTCACGCCACAAAATGAAGGAAGGCTCAACAAGGAGACCATAATGAAAAAAACCTTTACCTTACTCTCTCTCGCTTTTGTTCTATCTAGCCCTTTACAGAAAGCAGCTGCCTTTGAACCTTTCATCGGCCAGATTATTTGGGTTGGTTTTAACTTCTGCCCTCGCGGCTATGCAGAAGCTAACGGTCAGCTCCTTGCCATCAATCAAAACAGTGCGCTTTTTTCGCTCTATGGCACTACCTATGGCGGTGATGGTCGAACAACCTTCGCCCTACCCGACCTGAGAGGCCGAGCCATGATTCATGCAGGCCAAGGCCCGGGGCTAAGCAATATCAATCTAGGCCAAAAGCTTGGGTCAGAAACCACAACATTAACGGTCAATCAGATCCCTGCTCATAGCCATGCAGCAGGTACTTTGTCAGGGCATAGCGTGGCAAGTAAGCAACCTGCATTGACAGAGATTCCAGAAGGTAATGTCCTCGCCGATGGTCAACGAGCAGCTCTCTATCAAAACATGCCAATCGATCCAGCAGATAAAGTAACTATGGCCGATGGCAGTATCGTTATTGATTCAGGAGAAACGGGCAGCTCAGGCAATGGTCAAGCCTTCAATCAGCGTTCACCTCAATTAGGACTTAAAGCCTGCGTTGCATTAGTCGGCTCATTTCCATCACGTTCATAATTGAGGGCACTATGAATAAGTTACTGGCTTACTTATGGGTTCTCGTCTCCTTTTCGATCGCATCCATTCAAGCTCAAACGGAGATTCGTATTGAAGATTTCTCATCACACCGTTGGCAAAACCATGAGGACCTCGGTGAATCCATTACAACCGAAGACTTAATTATCGAAGTCAATTCAGGCGGCAGCCTTAAAGGTTTGACCACCCCTGTAGGCATACAATTAGGGTATCTAAAAACATCCTCGACATACCAAATGCGCATCACCCCCCGATCCAGCCCTTATATGAATTTAAAAAGCCTTGAAGCAACGGATCTTTGGCAAATGGAAACCCCTGAGATTGTCATTAAAGGCTTTAGAGATACCCAATTAATTGCCGAAATAACCACAGGCGAACTATGGAATGACGCGCTAAAAACATGAATCGTTCAATTAACAGATAGGTTCGAGGGCCTGACGCATGTAGAGGTACATAGCAATCTTATCCCTTCAGACAGCGGTGATATGTATTTTATTCTCGAATCGATCGAGTATCAGTTAAAACCATCTATAGACACACCCAAGCCTCTCCCACCGCCATTCTTAGGCAGCGCTGGCTGGATTTTTTTATGCGCCCTGGGTTTATTGCTCATAAAGACCAGAATGCCAAAAATCCTCTAATTATTTTTTGAACTTATTTCATAAAGCATCATCAATTTCAATAGTTAACATAATCAATTGATGATGAAACCTTTCTTTTTTGCCATTATTCTATGCTTCCTTCACAATCGATTATTTTGTGGCATTGAAGCAACAATAACAAAGGTACAACAACCTTTATCAGACTCAAGCGTGTTACTTAATAAAAAAAATATTAATGAATTAAAAAAGCAGTATTGCTCTAATGAGCAATTAGAATTGTACATTAACCAACTAACATTATTAGACTATTCTGACACCTCAAAAAAGAATAAATGTTTTAAAAAAAAAATTAAGAAACTTGATTATTATAACTATAGAAAGTTTTGTAATTATCTAAAAATAGCCACAGTTGCCTCATACTGTATATCAAAGTACAAAGAAGACACAAAAGACCCACTAAACAACATTCTCATTAACGCGAGTCTTTTTGTAAATTTCTACACAACAAAAAACGTTCCTAAACCCACTGAGTGGATCGCTCAGACTCTGGCATTGATCTTCAAAAAACGCGTAATAACAAACTCCAACCCTGGCGATATCATTGATTCTCAATGGGAGTATCAGGAAACATTTCCCCACTTCAACTTTGCTGGTGTCAATATCGAAAAGAAAGCAGAAAAAGTGATACACAGCATCATAAAAGACTGCGATACCATTCCCCAAACACTTGATAGGATTCAGTATCAAACAACGTTAAAAGCCTTTGAATTACTTAATAAAAAGAAAATACAACGCATTGGCACTAAAAAGATCATTGAAACCGAGCTGACTCAACATCATCAAGACTTGGCTAATAAGAATAGCGGCAATTCAAAAGACGCCTGCCTCTCTCATGCCACAATCGAAGTAAAATCAATGACTCCTAGTATAAGTTTCGCAGACTTTGACGCTGATAATGGTATTGTTAGACACAATAAAGATAACAAAGAAACCTTTATAGAAAAACGAAATGCATTTTTAGAAAACTGCAGAAGAGCAGCTCTGCGTTGTCATTTTAGGCTTTGCTGCGCTAAAACTGACCTCCACTGTTCGAATGAATACCTTCCCGCTCTACCAACAACTCCTGATAGTTTTTAGTTATTTCTTGAACTTATTTCATAAACCACCATCAATCTAATAGTTCACTTAGTCAATTGATGATGAAACCTCTCGTATTTTCTATTTTGTTACTCTGCGTTCAAAGCCAGCCATTTTGCGGCATTGATGGGATAGCAACCAAATCAAACGTGCCACCAATAATACTCAGCATATTACTACAAAAGAACAATCTTGATGATTTTAAAAAAAATCCCATCACCGAAAGTGAATTAAATTCACATATCGACAAGCTCAATTTCTCACGCGACTTCGACAACTCAATAAAAGAAAAAATTTTGAAAAATGAAATGGAATGGATTGGTAAGGGTGAATCGATACAATTTTATAATTATCTCCGTATTGCAACCATTGCCAACAACTGCAAATCGCACTACAAAGAAAGCAATAAGTTAGATTTTATTACGCAGCTTAAAACCGTACCCGACTATTATTTAACAAGGCGATCAAAAAAACCTGTTGATTGGATAGCGCAGACTGGCGCTTTAATCTATATAAGCAAATTACAACTAGAGTCTGATAGTACAAATAGAAATCAAGCACGATCAAAAGAGAAAAGGAACGTCCCCTCCTTTACTCTTGAAGAACTCAGACCCATGTTCAATGAAATCACGCAGAGTATCCAAACAAACAAAGAATACTTGACCAAAACATTAGAAGATATTAGGGGGCAAGCAATTTTGAAAGCTTTTCAATTATTGAATCATAAAGAGATCCAAATCACTGGCATTAAAAATGAGGTTGATTTTACAAAAAACGATGAGTTTTATTA
>CAKMZU010000326.1 GCA_929200485.1 uncultured Gammaproteobacteria bacterium
CCCACTGAATAGCAAAAGCGCCACCGTACCCCATTGGTTTTCGATTAACATCAACAGACGGAAGAGGTGCTGTTGCTATTTTCCACGCCAATATCAAAAGATAGGTAATACCGATTATGTCCAACGCATGATGAAACCAGTCCCACTGAATCATCACCTCGCCAAGACCCAGCCCTACGATAAGGATCATTAAAGGAAAACCGAAAACAACGCCACAAATTAAGGGGAATGATTCCTTACAGCCAAAATTAATACCTGAGGATAAGATCATGATATTGTTTGGCCCTGGCGTCACTGTGGTTACCAAGGCAAAAACGATAAAAGAAGCCAAATATTCCAAGCCTTCCTCCGTGAATAAGCGAGAAGCGGTCTCTAAAGTTGAAAAAAGCCAAAGAAGCAAGGGGAAACTTCTTTGATAACTAGCCCGCCAATTGCTGTAAAATGAAGTACAAGGAGCCTGCCCGAGAATAGACTCCTAGAGTTAGACAGAAAAAAAGGGCAAAAATTCAAAGCATTGTAGTTAAATTCAAGCTTTTAGCTGTCCAATCGCACCTTCATCTTAATTGACTATCCTTTGAGCCTCGGCGATTAAATAATTCATATTCCTGTTGCTCTTTTTCCATCGCTTCCTGACAGTGGATGCAAAATTTTACGCCCGGCACCGCTTTCTGCCTTGCCACGGGTATTGGCCTATCGCACTCCTCACAATGGGTGACGCTTTTCCCGCTAGGTATCGCTGTTCTTGCAGTTTGAACGGCATCGTTAATTGTTGCATCGATTTGATCTTGTACTGCACCTTCAGGTGCCCAACCTGTTGCCATATAGACCTCCTAATTTTTTATAATTTTAAAAAAAAGGGCATTTTTTTTACAGAAAAAAAGGCAGATTTCATGAACTATTTACGCGTAAATAATTAACATAATAAAAAGGTGAACAACAAGCATAAATTTTTCAACTTTATCATGCCTGATAAGCGATGCCTCCTTGAGTTTAAGAAGCTGTTAAAAGTCAATTTATTTTAATAGGGTTTTTCTAGGTTTAGGAACTGGCCTTAGCTTAAACCTCTTAGCTACGGGAACATTCACATTTTTATTGATTTATTTCATTTCATCGACAGACGCATTCTTGGCTAATGAAGATGCAGTGGTTGTTTCGGTAATTTCATTACCTCAAGCATCATAGCTTTTTTTAGATTTATCTGGCTTTGTAGCTGTCACTATAGGTGGCATTGGAGGCGGCGTAGGAATAATTCCCGCTTTTTCTTCAACAGGCGCATCTTCTGTTGCATCAGGCTCTGCAATTGGAGCCGTATTATTAATCACTGCATTGCCACCATTTGATGGTAATTCATTCTGATTATTCACCTTTTTAGAGTCAATGTGCTTTTTAAGCCCAAAAACGCCTAATCCGGTAAGTATTGTTGCTGGTATACCCACCTCTAAGATAATTTTTGTTGATTTATTTAAACCAAAAGAGTAATAACAACCAACGTAGCTGCAAGTGTGTGCCTTCTATTCATAATAGTGATCCTTTAATAAACTCAATCACTATGATTCCCAAAAGACTTTTTATTTCAGTTTATTACTGAATAATTAACTGAATTTTTTTCATTTTTCTTTACTTCTCTTCGTTTTTTAAAAAACTGAGAAAGCAATTGCGATGCTTCATCAGCCATCAAACCACCGTCAACATCAATCTGATGATTAAGAAAGGGGGATGAAAAAAACGCCTGCTGGCTTCGAGCAACACCCGCTTTTGGCTCAGTTGCTGCATAGACTAGTCGATTGATTCTTGCATGGATCATAGCGCCTGCACACATAGTACAAGGCTCAAGGGTGACATAAAGCGTTGCATTAATTAAACGATAATTTTGGAGGGTCAGGCCTGCGCTGCGCAAAGCCTGAATTTCCGCATGTGCGGAAGGGTCGTGCCGAGAGATTGGCTGATTAAAACCCTCCCCGACGATTTTTCCGGAGGCAACAACAATCGCACCGACAGGTATCTCACCGAGTGCAGCTGCCTCATGCGCCAACTGCAATGCCTTGGCCATAAAGCGATAATCTTCAGATGAAAAATCTGACATCTACTCCCACTCAATCGTGGCAGGCGGCTTTGATGAGACGTCATAAGTCACGCGAGAAACATCAGAGATTTCATTGATGATTCGGCCGGAGACTTTTTCCAGTAACTCATAAGGCAAATGCGCCCATCTGGCGGTCATAAAGTCGATCGTTTCAACAGCACGCAAGCTAATAACCCACGCATAACGCCTGCCATCACCAACAACACCTACAGATTTAACTGGCAAGAATACAGCAAAGGCCTGACTGGTTTTATGATACCAATCAGCAGCATGGAGCTCTTCCATAAAAATATCATCTGCTTGACGCAAAACATCTGCGTATTCTTTTTTCACTTCTCCAAGAATACGAACACCCAAGCCAGGGCCCGGGAAAGGATGACGATAAACCATATCGTAAGGTAAACCTAATGCCAACCCTAACTTACGGACTTCATCTTTGAATAATTCACGCAAAGGCTCAACCAATTCAAATGCCATGTCATCCGGTAAACCACCGACATTATGATGCGATTTGATCACATGCGCTTTACCGTGTTTTGAGGCTGCAGACTCGATAACATCAGGGTAAATCGTTCCCTGCGCCAAGAATTTTACATCTTGTAACTTGGTCGCTTCTTCATCAAACACATCGATAAAAGTATTGCCTATAATTTTTCGCTTTTGCTCAGGATCTGAGATACCCTCCAGCTTACTTAAAAACAGGGCCTCGCTATTTGCACGAACAACTTTAACACCCATGTTTTCGCTGAACATCTGCATGACTTTGTCACCTTCATTCAAACGTAACAAGCCATTATCCACAAACACACAGGTCAGCTGATCGCCAATCGCCTTATGCAATAGAGCTGCCACTACAGACGAATCAACCCCACCAGAAAGACCAAGAAGTACCTTTTGATCTTTTACCTGCTCACGGATGGTTGCAATGGCATCATCGATAATATTTTCAGGCGTCCATAGTGAATCACATCCACAAACGCCATGCACAAAGTGCTCAATCATTCGCTGCCCTTGAAGAGTATGGGTAACTTCTGGATGAAATTGCACCGCATAGATTTTTTTAGACTCTGACGCCATTCCAGCAATAGGTGCTGAATCTGTTGAGGCGATCAAATCAAAGCCATCAGGTATTGCAACCACTTTATCCCCATGACTCATCCAGACGTCTAAAAAGTTTCTTCCTGCTTCTGTATGGTCAGAAATTGCGTCAAATAAGGCATTGTCTTTTTCAATCACAACACGAGCAAACCCAAATTCATGCTTGGACGACGGTTCAACTTTACCACCAAAATGCTCTGCCAAGGCTTGCATGCCATAGCAAATACCCAATACCGGGACACCGAGGTTTAATAACGCATCCGAAATCTTTGGCGCATCATCTAAAGCCACTGATTCAGGGCCGCCCGATAAAATTACCCCTGACGGTGAAAACTTCGCTATCTCAGCGTCATCCAGATCCCAAGGCAAAATCTCACAATAAACCCCGGCCTCTCGCACCCGCCGCCCAATTAACTGGGTATATTGCGAGCCGAAATCGATGATAAGAATTTTTTGTGAATGGATATCAATGGTCATACTTTCCCCATTTTAAAAAAAGAAAACCCAATCAAGGGTTTCTACTGAATGCTAACTGCCTAGCGCTTTAAATTAAATTGATTGCTGGGTAAATTTCCGTCTCAAAACGCCCTTCGACAAGCTCAGGGGGAGCGGGCTTAAGCGCTCCAATTCATCCTAAGACAATCCGACAAACCGTTTAAACTCAAAATACGTACTCTGATTATTTAGCTTTGTAATTCGGTGCTTCTTTGGTAATCGTCACATCGTGAACATGGCTTTCATTCATGCCCGCTGCAGTCACACGAACAAATTCTGGTTTTGTTCGCATGTCTTTCATATTTTTTGAGCCTGTATAACCC
>CAKMZU010000327.1:0-232 GCA_929200485.1 uncultured Gammaproteobacteria bacterium
CCTGCCCAATTAAGTCGCTGCGGGCAATTTCAACGGAATAACGATAGGACTTATTTTGGCTATCCATCAGGCTGTCGCTGCTATTCGATAAACTGTACATTGGGTAGCCAGTGAAGTTATTGTCTTTCGAATAGCTATAGTGTATTTCTTCAACTTTCTTATTAGTGGCTAAATCCATTTTTTCAAGCAGACCGACAACGGGCATTTGTTTTTTATCACTGCCATCGGAGTA
>CAKMZU010000327.1:242-3990 GCA_929200485.1 uncultured Gammaproteobacteria bacterium
TAGTCAAAGCGATATTGATTACCATAATTATCGGTTAACGTTTTTAACCGGGCCGATTTAAGTGAGGCGATGGGTTTTTCATAGTCAAACTGGATAAAGTTTCCGAAGCGATCCTCTTCAATGACAATGAGTCCCTGATGTGAGAAATACTTGATGCTGCCATCTTTGTGATTGGATTTATAGCGATAAAATAGGCCTTTATGACCGGGGATTTCACGGGCTTCAGCATCGTCGGAAAATCGAGTCCCATGAAGGTTGTAATAACGAAGGCCAGAGCCAAAGCCTGTTTCATCCCGCCAGAGGCGGTCAATAAGCCAATCCTGTCCGTGGATATAAGAGGATTTTGCTTTGATAAAATCCAGATCCAACTGCCACCCATTCGGCAGACTGAACATACCCTCTTTATTGAATCGATAAGAGAGATGAAGTTGGAAATTGGCTACCCGCCCTTTGGCAGTTATGAGCGGATAAGAATAATCAAAGGTGCCGGTTGCTGCGTTGACGGATTCATGGGTCAGATGGGTTTTATTATAGGCTTGAGAGCCGGGATAATCCTCTTCAGAAAAAGCACTGAATGCAATGGCCCAGCACAACAACATCAATAGCATTTGTTTGAGTTTCATAGGCATTTTCCGCTGAGGTTGCGAATAGCTGACAATAAGACCGTTTTGAATGACCCATAAGAAGTTCGGAGATAATGGAGTTTGATAAGAACTAAAGCACTTTGTTCAACCGTTAGTGGCTTTTTGCTTCTTCTTTTAATTGATTGACAGGGAACAACAGCCAAGGCTGGCTGTTGTTTCTGAAAGTAGGGGTGTTAAGTATAGTTTTTTAAGGGTGATGTTATTCAGGAGAACCTATAAAGAAAACATCATCAGTACCCGTACGAACCAGGCCAAGGCGCAACCAGATCTGGCACATCTTGAGCGTTTGGACTGCTTGAGAAAGACGCATTCGCGCCAGTCATATCTGCAGATACTGATGAATTTGTTGCGAAAGCACCGGGTATAATAGGTAGAGTGGCTACTTCGCTAGAGGGCGATGCCCTCGAAACAGGGCGATTGGTTGGAATGGTGATCGCTCTTGTATAGATCGCTCCATCGGGTTCGGCGGCACCTGGTGGTGATGTTGCACTTGCTCCTGTGGGCTCAGCAATGGGCGCGTGACTCATGCTACCTACTGAGCTAACCGATGCTTGAACTGTCGCCTGACTTTCCCCGGATGCAGTCAAATGCTGGCTAATAGTTTCAGCAATTGCCGCTTCTCCTTTAGTTCTTTGTAACCTTCTATTGCAGCTGGAGCTATGACGTGGCTCCACATTTCCATTGTGCAGGGGATGTTTATTTGCTGTGAAAACGTTTGCTGGGAAAACGTCATGTTCATCACTGTAATCTTCAGCTGGGTATTTTGCTGGTAAAAAGCCGGGAGCAACGAGGATACCCGATGCAACTGAGGCAATGGCGATGATATCGATAAGTGGCGCAATCGCGACAGTCGCAGCCAAGGCAGCAGCACTTAGTCCAATATTGCTATACTGTAATGCCTTCGCTGCCTCTTTATTCCCGGAATCCAGCGCAGCTTGTGAGCCTATGAGCGACATACCTGAAAGCGTTGCTGAGGTTCCAATGGCAACCACAAAGCCTGCTAAGGGGTAAAGCGAGACACCTCCGGTTGGCGCTGCAAGCCATACGCCGAAGATGCCTAATACTGCGAATCCCGCACCGATACTATAAGATAAGCCTTGTCTTGCGTTATGGCCGGTTGGGTCGATAAAAGTTATAGGGTTGGCCTTGCCATACATATAATGATTATCCACATAATAGCTGTCACGACTGAGGAACATCTTGTGATCCACATGATAGAAACGACGCTGCAGATAGGTCAGGTTTGCATCCTGATCGAGATACTCCTGATTCCAGCCAAAGCTTGATGCGATCTCACCCTGTTTAAAAGGTGCCACAGGTTTGCCATACGCGGTGTAACTGGTTGTCTGAAAATCCTTGCTGTTGTTTAAAATGCCCCCGGTATCCCGACCGGAAACAAAGAATTGATCAATCGAATTATCGGTAATATTCGCCAATAGTCGATTCGTATCACTTATGAGGCTATACCATTGGTCTTCATTTTTAATGGCGGTGATCTTTTTGTTTATTTCATGATAGAAAGCATGATCTTTGTGATTTCTCGTACGCTTACCCAGTAATCCATTGGGCAGATAATGGTAGTCAATGGCGGCAAAGTCAGGGTGCTTCATAGCGAGTAAATAGCCTTGTGCATCATATTTAAATTCTGTGGTGTCTGGTGCCTTTGCCAGATGGCCGTTTTTATTCCATGAATAATGCTCAAGATATTCCTGATTGTTATTGTTGATGGTCGAGCGCAGTCGTTGATCCTGAGCGTTGTATTCATGATTAACCTTGTGCTGGTTTGTGCCATCATGATAAGTCTCAACGATCAGATTATTGTTCGCGTCATACTTATAATCAATGGATTTAATCAGATGTCCTTCATCATGCATTTCACTGATCAAACGATTTAACGAATCGTATTGATATTTTTGAAATCTTTCCAGTGACGGTTTATGTCCCTGGTGTGAATGATTGGCAATACTTTCAAGCTGCCCCCTACCGTTAAAGTGGCGTGCAGTATTGAAAAGCGTTCCTGTCGGTTTACTGAAATGGGTGGTTTTGGTTAGATTTCTGAGGCCGCCGTAATAAAACTGACTGTTTGTCTCACCTGCACCATCATAGCGTGCAATTTGAGTGATGAGATTACCCTTCATATCGTTGTCATCTTCACCGTAATTGAGCAGGATGCGGTTTTTTTCTACCTGGATTTGCGAAACAGCGCCTTTGTCTCTTTCGTTATAAATGTAGTGGGTCGTTTTGTCTGCAAAGTCGGTTTTGGTGATGACACGGTTGTTATCGTCATATTCCATCGTCATTGCCTGCCCATCAGGATAAGTGATGGTGTGGATTTTGCCATTGGGAAGGTAAGTATATTTGATCATTTGCCCATCGTTATCAGACAGTGCGGTGAGCTGATGATCATCATTGTAGGTTTTTGTGATCACAAGGCGCTTGCCCCCTCGCATCCAGCTGTGTTTCACAACCTGACCTAAGAGATTGTATTGCAACAGGATATCTGAGCCATCCGGCTGGATCGTTTTAATGCGTCGGCCTTCTTTGTCATTGATATGCACGATTGTCATTTTCTCAGGCGTAATCACTTTCACCAACTGATTATCTTCATTGTATTCGCGTAAATCTGTCTCGCTTTGGTGGGTTTCATCGTTTTTGGTTTGCGCTTTGGTGTGTTTCACTGCGTTTTTGAACAGGTCATACTCGGTTGTTTTGGAAAAGTGCAAGCCATCAAATCCCCGGGTGGTTTGACTGATGCGATTAAAGCTCGGGTCGTAGGTATAATCACTTTGGATAGCATCCCTGGGTTGATGGCTATGACGATGGATCAGTGTGCTTGTATGCTTGATGGCTTGACCGAAACCGTTTTTTTCCAGTGTTTCTTCAAGAAAATGGGTTTGTGGGTCATGCGGGTTATCAAAAACCGGATACGTTCGATGGAGTGTTTTTGCCAGCCACGGCTGGGTTTCTTTTTCCATCACCTTGTGTTGATTGAGGTAAGCCGTGGTGGTTAAGTTCAAGTCGTTATACTCAATACGTTTGCTATTTCCCCAGTGGTCAATATGTTTGACAGGGCGTTCGTGCTGATCGTAAAGGGTAATCTTTTC
>CAKMZU010000328.1 GCA_929200485.1 uncultured Gammaproteobacteria bacterium
ATTCAATATTTTTGGATGCTTCAGGAATATCGCGTTTCTTTATTTTCACAGCAGCTTAAGACCCGTTATCCAATCTCCAGCAAGCGGTTAGATAAACAATGGGGAGCGGTGCTCGAACAAGTCAATGTATTGGGTTTAGATAAGTGATAGACGCTGGAGCTGGTATTTTTTTGATTGTTGGATGAAAATTTACGAAAACAGGTATTAGTTCTATTGCTAAAATCGAGGGCGTAAGCCTCAAGCAGCAGACTGGATTTCATCTATAATCAGTAGATTGCATTAGTTTGAGATCAAGGGAATGATTCTTAGCCGGTTGTTGTTTAAATCATTTTTTTTACCATTCGTATTCTTTTCCGCTTTTGTTATGCTGACATTATCTGCTTGCTCAGATAAACGCGGACAGAAAATTTCGTCAAATACCAAAAGTCTCTCAGCTGGCATGGGCAGCGTCCATTTTCTTTTTTCGGCCAGTGCATTGGATGTCAGCTTTTTATCACTGCAGTTTTCAGAAATCGCACTGGTGAATGCACAAGGGCAATCAGTGATCGTCACTCCGGAGCAAGGATTGAGCGTTAATTTTGCTACCTGGATAAATACCAAAGGTCTTTTATTCTCTGCGCAAGTTCCCGAAGGCCGGTATGTCGAAGTTCATCTTAAAGTCACATCCGAGAGTATTGATATGAAAGAGCTTTGGGGGGAAGAACTTATTTCGCCCTCACTCTATTCGCTTTACGGTGATCCTGTATCTGATAAAGAAATCCTGGTTTTTGAACAGTCCATTGATGAAGGTTTTTCGCTCTTAGCTGAAGAAAATAGCCACGCAATACTCGATATTTCTTTAGATATCGAGGCTAGCCATGAATTATTGGCAATCAGTGACAACGTGGTAGAAAGAAGCTTTTCGCCTGTTTTTGATGTCTCCAGAATCCATATCGGATCTGATGTTAGCTTTCAGATGACCGGAGAGCTGGTTGATGTTGATCAAAGCACCGTGACGATTAAAACGCTTCAAGGCGCTGATAATAAAGGGCATTCGCGGTTTTCTATTAGAGTAGATGCCAATACAGGTTTTATCTTCGATGGTGAGAGTGTCAGTCAAGATGAATGGTTTGAAAAAAGCCAATCGATTAAAACAGCAGATTCATATGTAACCGCGCAGGTTTTATATCAAAAAGGGATCGCAACAGCACTCAATGTTCAGGTGGATGTATCGACTGAGTTATATCACCACGAAGGTATCCGTACGGCGCGCCAGGGGTATATTGGAGGTGTCAATGCCATTGATGCGGATCTCTCTCAAAAACCTCTTTTCCAAAAAGATACCACTAAGGCATCTTATCCAATGAGGTATAGTGGCTTCAGCTCCAACGAAAATTTACCTCTTCAAAGCCCATTAATAACCTCATCTATCTTTTTGTTTAAGGTCACTAATACAGGCAATGAAACGATCTCAGCAAACGCTTTGGCCATTGAACAATATGCATACGAAACCATTACAATGCATAATACACCAGTAGAATTACCGATTGCTTCTGACGCAGTTAATGAGGATGACTATATCCTTGTTGACGGAGAGTTTTCTGATAGTGGAGAAATGAACCTTTATCAATGGCAATATTATGACAACCCAAGGTTGCGTTTAGCTCTGAGTTTACCTTTAGATAATGATCTGCCGCCTTTGGCAATAACTTCAGATGGCGAAATAGTCATCAGTGATGAGGTAAAGATGTCATCATTGATGGAGTTGCGTTTGTTTAGCTGGCCAATAGGGTTATTGCCAGAAGGGGATTTACATCCTATTCGCTCTATTCGACTGGCCAACCGCACCGAACGATTAATGGTGATCACGACAAGTCAGGAATCTGAGATAATCAGCCAGCAACATTTATTGAAAAAACAATGGATAGATATTGGCCAGGCGTTAATAGCCGATGGTTGGCTTATTAAGAAAATAGATGCAAGGGGTCAGTTAGCCGATGATACGTTCATTGCCGAATCGATAACAATACATTTAGTTGAAGATGTCATTGAGGAAAATACCGATGATGAAAAGTTAGCTTTACTAAAGGGTTTCCTATCGCTGCCATCGCATAAAAAAACTTATGTGGTCACACCGTTACATGATAGCCGCCTCAATGCGTTATCCGGAGTTTATTCAAAGTTAAATATACTAAAGCTCAATTCTCGAGCAGAGCAAAATAAAAAGAACGATGACTTATCAAATAAAACCGCCAAAAGCTCTACAGCGAAGAAGAGGAGACTAAAAATTCCTTTTTTGAAATCTCAGTCAAAAGAGAGTTCTTTAGCGCAAGCGAATGACCGGATTCGTATAGCAACGCTTTATAATCCATTGATTGGGGACGTTATTGGTTCTATGGTAAATGATTCAATCACAAAAACGGGTGAGTATGATCTTTTTATTAAATTAAGCAAACAACTGCATGAGCTGCCACCCTTAAAACCCCTATTGACTAAAACCGACCCGGTTCTTGAAGCGCAAAACATCCGTTTGCTTCAGGACTATGTTGACGCATTGAATGAGGGTAACCGTGCGAAAATGGAGTCGTCTGTTTTTCATCCTTACTTTGAAGATGGGCAAAGAGCAGAAATCCTTTCTGCCTTTAAATCTAAACCGCCATTGACTACCGTCAAAGCGCGACAAGCTGAAGGTAAATTGCCTGGGACGTTAAATGATCTTTTACTGGAGGCTAACCCTGAACTGACGGATATACTGAAAAAAAGCCCGCAGGTTTACCGAGCGTTATTTGATCTGCAGGTGAACTACCTGGTGAAGAATAACTTTGCCGATACTAAGTCTCTGGATGGCCAATTATCTCATATGTTAGACTTTGATGATAAAGTGGGATTTTATAAACCATTAAATAAAAAGTTGAGCAGTCTCGAAGGTGCACAGACAACTGCAGTAGCTCAACAGTTAAAACAGGTCAATCAGGCGTTCATTGACTTTGTTTCGCGTACTGATGGCATAGACGCCAGTTTTGATACTGAGAAAATAATCAAAGATTTCCAGTCCTCCATCGCCACATCAGAGCAACCATTACTTAAAAAATATGGTGAACTGACGTTAGCAACGAAAACAATGCAAAACAACGATCAAATTAATAACGGTCTTAAAAACTTAGGTATTGATAAGGTCAATGAACAGATTACGCTAACGAGTTATAAGAGAATTGTTCCACCAACCTTTGCTGATGGGCATAAATTGCTTGATTCGAGTATCATACTTAGGCGGTCAAACAGCATTTCAAATAGAAATAGAAAACGATAATAAGGTTAAAACAACGAGGCGTTTTAGCTTTAAACGGGGGTATCAAGGATAGAGAATATTATTTTATTCATGTACAAGTAACATATGAGCGTTTTCGTTACATTTTAAGTGACGTATCAGTTTAAAAAATTTACTCATGTCATTCGATTCTTGCTCCGTTATCGATTTGTGTGGATCATTAAAGTTATTCTCTTTTATATCTTTGAGCGTATCATAAACAATTTTTGATGGTGTGGAGGTTACATATTTGCTGCTTAGAATGACGTTGTAGAGCCTTTTAATGGAATCTTCAGCAGATGCTTTAATGCAACCATGAGTGAATGCACCGGCGATAATAAGGGTATCAATTTTTCTTAGTTTAAGATCTTGTTCAAATTGAGGGTTAGAAAATATATTTTTTTCAAATTTTTCATATTTTTTATAATTGGTTTTTTCTGCGGGTAATAGTGATTTTGTTGTTTCCACGCACCCAGATTTTGTTCTCATGTTGAAATCAGCCAAAAAAATATTTTTTTTAACGATCAATCCAATCAGGCTCTGCAATCCATGTAGAAAACCCTCTCTGCCACAGACCTCATTTTCATTGCCCTGCATATCAATAAGGACGAACGCATGTTTTTTTAATTCTTCCGAGTTTAGGCTTTCAATATATTCTTCGGTTTCAAAATTTGCCTGCATTGTGCAGGACAATACTGTAATT
>CAKMZU010000329.1:0-485 GCA_929200485.1 uncultured Gammaproteobacteria bacterium
CACAACTTGTTCGAATCAACAACGTGCTTATCTTCATTGGCGCAACCCAAATTAAAACCGTCATTGAAACCTTAATTAGCAACATCGACGGTATAGATGGCGAAGCGTCAAAATCCACCTTGAGTAGCATTGCTGAAAATCTTCTTCATGCTGAGAGCATGATTAGCCATCTTAATCGCCTTAACCTCAGTGAAGATGACAACCTAGGTAACCTGGATTTTGATCAACACTTTTTATCAAAAAACCAGCTGCAACTTGCGCAACAGCAGTTAATCACTGAATCCATCGAAAGCCTGGCTTCAGCTAGAAACGCCTTCAATTCTTTTTTAGAGTCTAATTATCGAAAAGAGCTGCTAGAAGAAATTATATTGCACACCGAGTCTGTTAAAGGAGCGATTGATATGCTCGGTCATAGCCGGGCTTCCAACAACCTGAGCACTGCCTTAGGCACCCTATTCGAGCTTAACAATAAATCTACGCTAGAC
>CAKMZU010000329.1:495-1618 GCA_929200485.1 uncultured Gammaproteobacteria bacterium
ACGACAGACAAACTCAACATTATCAAGCAATTGCTGATGTACTTATCGGGCTAGAATACTACTTAAATGAGATTCACGAAGGTGAGAATGCTCCTGTTTCTGTTCTAGCGATCACTGAAGAAAGCTTTGCTAATCTTCCTGCAGTCTAAGGGTTAACCGTTATGGGCTTTTTAAGTATCGTCTATTTATTTATTGGGGTTATCCTCTTCGTTGGCGCTTTAACACTTTTAGCGTCAAGAGGCTGGTTCATGGGCTTCATTCGGGGATCTACAGCATTCTCACTGCTCTTTCTGACCTTTGTCTTAGGCTCATCAAGTGTAAACCTCAATAATTATGGCATGCTTTCTCAGCATAAACCTCTGGCAACGATAAGCTTTGAAAAAATTTCAACACAAGTTTATTTGATGAGTATAAAAACAGCCTATGACAAAAAAGAGGAAACACGTAAATTATACGGCGATATGTTCCGAATTGACGTCGAAAAATTAAGCATTCCCTTAAGT
The DNA here is from genome assembly GCA_929200485.1 of uncultured Gammaproteobacteria bacterium. Lineage (GTDB taxonomy): Bacteria > Pseudomonadota > Gammaproteobacteria > Pseudomonadales > DT-91 > CAKMZU01. The sequence continues at coordinate 999 of CAKMZU010000329.1, forward strand.
AGCGATACCACATTATTCTCAATTGACATGGTAGAAACTAAATATTACGCACTTGAGCAACAAGAATCTCGAAACACAAGTAACTTTTCACTAAAAAAAGAATCATATGGCATTAGTTTTTGGGAGCTATTCTCTTTTACTGGCGTCAACACTGTGGTTCAAAAGAAAACCACAGCTTTTTATGCCATGGCTCAAGGAGAAGTGCTATCCTTAGAATTTTTAAATGGCGATCTCATCCTAAAACCTTTATCGACATCGCCAAAATCTTAATTAAATAGGAGGTTTCCTTGGAGTTTTTGGCCGAATACGGGCTTTTCCTGCTAAAAGCTGTCACCGTTGTCGTCTCAATTATTATCGTGATTGCTGCTATAGCTGCTCAAGCGTTAAAAAATAAAGGCGGCGAACACAAAGGGCAATTGGACGTGACGCCCATCAATAAAAAATTCGATGACTATGAAAAAGATATGCACCATGCCATGCATGACAAGCAAGTTTTAAAAGAAGAAAAGAAAGCTGAAAAGAAAAAACAAAAAGCGAAGAAATCTAAAAAAAGTAAGGACGATCGGAAGCGCCTTTTCGTCATTGATTTTGAAGGTGATGTTAAGGCCTCAGCCGTTGAG
>CAKMZU010000329.1:1628-3691 GCA_929200485.1 uncultured Gammaproteobacteria bacterium
TTGAGAGCCTTCGGGAAGAAGTCACTGCTATCTTAACCGTCGCAAAAAAAACGGATGAGGTATTAATCAATATCGAAAGTGCCGGCGGGATGGTTCACACCTACGGCTTAGCAGCATCACAATTACAACGTATCCGAGACCATGGTCTGCACTTAACCGTATCAATTGATAAAGTTGCCGCAAGTGGTGGCTATTTGATGGCTTGCGTTGCTGATAAAATTCTGGCTGCGCCTTTTGCAATCGTAGGATCCATTGGCGTTTTAGCCCAAATTCCTAATTTTCACCGTTTACTTAAAAAACATGACGTTGACTATAACATCATGACAGCAGGTGAATATAAAGCCCCTGTCACTATGTTTGGGGAAATAACGAACAAAGGCAGAGAGAAGCTACAAAAAGACCTTGAAGATACCCATGTATTATTCAAAGACTTTATTGCCGACCATAGAAACCAGGTTAATTTATCCGAAGTAGCCACCGGTGAGATCTGGTATGGTAAGCAAGCCATTGGACACAAACTCATTGACGAAATCCAAACCAGCGATAGTTTTTTAATGCAGGCAAAGGACAAAAAGGCCATTTTTCAGGTTGCCTTTGTCGAAAAGAAATCTCTTCAAGAAAAATTAGGCTTTGCTGCAAAGCATAGTGTTGAAGGTGTATTCAGTGCATTATTTAAAAAAGAGCAAGAAAACCTTCTCTCCTCAAAAACTGGTATGCAAGGCTAGTTGAGCTCAACGGCAGGCTTTAATGCCTGCCAAACGCAATTCCCCCCTCCATAAACCTAACCTCCCTTATAGGTAAGTCTTCATACAAGTTCCAACCCGCTATTCACTGTGAACTTTATTAAATGATCTGCTCTCTAAGCTGGTATTTGGTTATGACGACAAAATATGGACAGGAAAGAAGCGATTGAAATATACTTAAAAGGCTTAATAGATGATTGCAATCCGACAGATCTGCCTAAAGCCATCAATTTAATCATTGGAAAGAATTATAATTCGCCAACATATACCTTTTTAAAAACACTGAGCCCTTATTGGAGGGATCATACTGTTTTGAACATCCAAAAAGAAATTAACCATTTTTCCGAGCTTATCCTGAATAATCCATCCCCTCTAATGTATTATGATGACTTACACAATCTATTAATAAAGAATGCAAATAAAAATGAACCCTTAGCAAAATATATAGCACATAAAATAGTGATTGCTTGCTGTGGTAAAACCCATTTATATGAGAGTTTGCAGTTTTCAAATAGAAAACCTGTTACAGAGTTATTTGAAAAATACTTCTCCCAGTTAGCAATTAAAAATGTGAATTACGCTATGCGCTGGAAGAAATTTCTTTATCGGGAATATTGCCTTGAATCCAGCCTCCCCTTTTGCCCAACTGCATCCTGTAGTGAATGCCCATCATATTCAACTTGCTATACCAATTACTAAGACCTAAAGGGCGACAACTTTGCTAAATATAAAGCATATAATTCATTCTCATCTGAAAAAACTTTTTCAAGTTGTTTGAACCCAGCATTGTTAAATAGCATTCGATAGAAAACTTCTGATTCTGGTATATCACATTGCGTAGCGTGAGCATTGATTCGAACAACCTTATCCCTCGATAAATTTATCCAATGCTTTTCATAAAACTGCGTAGCGCGCTTATTGTATTCTTCGACTGATTCGCTGGCTTTCATTTCTATATCATAAAAAATAAACACACCGCCTGTTGAAAGTAATTTAACTATCTTTGAGAAAGCTTTTTGCTTATGAACAGATGACAAATGATGTATACAATAGCCTGCGATGATGATGTCAAACTCAGCATCTAAAGTTGAAACTTCATGTAGCATTTCCCCTTCAATAAAATCTACCTTAGCATTTGGGCAAGACGCTGATAGAGAGGCCTTTGCTAAATTAATGGCGTGTTTAGACTGATCAATACCCAAATAATCAAATTCCCATTGATTTGCACTTTGACTAACGACAAAAGCATCACCACAACCAAGCTCCAATATTCTCGGATGCTTAAAATTCATGATTGATCTTCGAACTTCTGAAATAATA
>CAKMZU010000329.1:3701-3980 GCA_929200485.1 uncultured Gammaproteobacteria bacterium
ATACGACTATGATGCATGTAGTCATGATCTATAACATCACGATAAATTTGCCAGTTTTCGAAAAATTCAATCCTTTCCTGAGTTGAGCCATTGACCATATCATTAGTCCTGTGATTTCAGATTCCTTGCAATGTTTATATTCGAAATGTCAGTGAGAGTATTGCCTACTTAAGGGGCGCCGTAGGCGTCCCATTTGAAGCACTTGTTACATGCCAGACTCGAATACGACGAAGCTTGGTAGTGTATTGAGTTCAATATAATTAAACATTTTATAATTTG
>CAKMZU010000330.1:0-479 GCA_929200485.1 uncultured Gammaproteobacteria bacterium
GCTAAAAACGGTAACTTGTTATCTTCTGCTTTCCTTAGTCGCCATAAATGAATTGAAGTTCATTTTTTCAAATAATATAAAACGCTGACAAACACATAAGCACAACCAGCTAAATGTAACTGTGGTTTAGCCTTCATTATCCGTCACCAGGAGCTTATCCAAGAATGGCAATTTTACGATTTTTGAAAAAATTAATTACTTATAAATCAATAAGTTAAAATTCAGAAATTTTATTCAGCCGATTATTTATTCATAGAAGCCATTGATATTTTCATTCACCCCTCTTCCATAAAAGTTAATGGAACTAATTCACCTTGGTTTATTCTAACTTTGGGAAATATGAAAAATTGGTACCTTTCTTCACAGGTTATATTGTGAGTATAAACGCGGATTCCTCCGCCTCGACGAAAATCAGAAGTCATCGCACGTCGGATCACTTTATCGTTATCCATTTTATTTCACTTACATTTTGAACCTAA
>CAKMZU010000330.1:489-3441 GCA_929200485.1 uncultured Gammaproteobacteria bacterium
CACCTAAGTCTAACAATGATCTTTCCCACAAAATAATTAATTATTTTGTGGGAAATAACAACCAATGCATTTCTCCTGTAAGCATTATAAACACCTTGGCAATGTTGGAGATGGGTGCAAAAAATGCAACAAAAGAAGAAATTGATCAACTTATATTCTCCGATAGCCACTCAAACAAACAACAAAAGATGCATAGAGAGCTGCAACAATTAAATAACTCTTTGATAGAAACAGCAAATACAGATGGAGGAAACCTAGAGATTACAAATGCTGTATTTTTAAATAACCTCGATCTTCAACAACTTATCGATACGGAATTCAAAAACGCCATTAAACTCTATAATGGCGCTGTTTTTTGTGGATCAAAAGAAGAAATTAATCAATGGATATGCGATAAAACACATGAAAAAATTCCAAAGTTTTTCAAGGATGACAACATAACCAAAGGATTAATATTGGCGAATACAGTCTATCTCAAAGATGCTTGGTTAAATGAATTTAATCCGAAACTCACCAATAAAAAAGGCAAATTTTATACATCGAATATAGATTATATAGAAACACCACTTATGCACCAGCAACAATATTATAAATTTATTAAAGAGGATGATTACAAAGTAATTAATCTACCATTCGAGAATCAGTTTTCGTTCGTTGTTATACTTCCAGATAAGAAAGATGGCTTGAATGAATTGACTGATAATTTAACCCATTTAAAAAAAGAAACATTGTTAAACAAACTATATATTACAGATATACAAAAGGTCGAAGTTACGCTTCCTAAATTCACCATCAAGAAAAAATATGATTTAACTGAAACTCTTACCGCCTTGGGAATGAAAACTGCATTTACAGATTCCGCAGACTTTACCGGTATATTATCCCCTCATAAGAGTTACCAAGAGGTGCATATAGGGAGTTTTTTCCATGCAATAGATTTCTCAATTGAGGAAAGTGGGATAGAAGCCGCGGCTGTTTCGGTTACTGAAGGGGAAGGCCGTTGCCGCCAAAAACCATCTCAGCCTGCCGAGTTTAAAGCAGACCATCCATTTCACTTTATGGTTCTTCACAATGACACAAAAACTATATTGTTCGAAGGCTGCTTGTCAGATCCTAAGAGTTAACGTGTATCTCTTTTAAATATAAGGTATCACGCCAGCAAACAAACAATAATAATTAGCTCAATTACAGCTATGGTTTGCCAAGTTCGCAGAGGATACCGCTCGATAAGCGTTAATTTTGCCCGCCGTTGACATTGATCATTCGGCTTTTCAAGGTCCTGTAAAAAACTGTCCACATCATAAAAACGGTTGCCAGGATCAAAGCTCATGGCTTTTTGCAAAGCAGTATCAAACCAGTCAGGGACATAATGGTTTAACTCTGTTGCTTTTTGATAACGCAGTCGCTTTAAGTCAGAAACCTTTTTTATTGTTTCAAGCTTGCCTTTAAATGGCAGCTTACCGGTTAACATCTCAAATAAAATAACGGCTAAGGAAAATTGATCGCAGCGCGTATCAAAATCGAGCCCCAAATGGCATTCAGGTGCAGAATAACTGGCTGTACCTAACGCTATCCCTTCATCTATTGTTTGAGTTAACTCCTTAGCTGAGAGCATATAACAAGAACCAAAATCAATGATGGTTATCTGCCCATCTTCATCCAGCATGATGTTACTGGGCTTTAAGTCTTGATGGACAATCTGGTGACGGTGCATTGAACGCAAGCCTGCTGCAATTTGGCGAGCAATTCTAACCACACTGGCTATTGATGGATTCGTCGTTTGTTTTATCCATTTTTCTAGCGTAATTCCCTCAACATACTGCATCAAATAATAAAGAAAAGTAGGCGATTTTGGCGGGGGAATAATTTTTACCAGCTTGCTATGACGCACTTTTTTACCAATCCAGGCTTCAGCAATAAATCGCTCGATATAAGCAGGATCATCATCAAAGTTTGAGGACGGTGTTTTCATCACCATTTTATTGCCCGACTGCGTATCTTCTACTAAATAAAGTTGGCTACGCGTACTTTCATAGAGTGGTTTGATGACTTTTAAACCATCAATCATCTGACCGGGCTCTAATAATGGCGGGAAGGGTAACGCTTGAAGCTCATCATAGGTCTCGTGCAACACATTACCATCAACACTATCCACACCTAGAACCTGAACCGTCAAATTATCATTACTGCCATTTTCCATGGCCAGCTTCAGCATGCGGCCAGCTATAGCATCCAGCGACTTCTCTTCATCGATAATTTCATCCCATTGGGTATTCGGCAAAAAATCATGAATGCCATCGGTGGTTAGCAAGTATTGATCACCGGACAATACCGATTCCTTCCGGTAATCCATCTGCACTTTGGTATCCAGCCCTAAAGCTCTGGCTAAATAATTGGTATTACCAACTTGTTTGGTATGATCATCGGTCAACTGTTCTAGTTGCCCATCTCGATAACGATAAATACGAGAATCACCGACATGAAAGATATGCGCAGTTGAAGATTTTAAGATAAGCAAAGATAAGGTCGTCACAAACCCTTTTTCATTGTCGGGTAAATGGCTGCCCTGACTATAAAGCCAACGGTTCAATGCATTGACAACAGCTAGCACCGATTGAGGCACCGTCCAGGTGTCTGGCGTACAATAATAATCATATAAAAGATTTTGCACACAGGCTTGGCTCGCTTCCTGACCCGCCTCAGCAGTACTCACTCCGTCAGCAATAACCGCAACCACACCTTTGTGCGTAAGTGTTACGCCCTCAGGTACTCGAATACCCATAGAGTCTTCGTTGATGGGCTTAATACCCCGACTTGAAAGTTGGGCGCAGCTGACTTTTAACTGTGAGTGACTATAGGGCATATTATTGTAAAAATGAACAAGCAAACAGAGGTCGAATTTTACATCCTTTTCATATTCAAGCGAACCGCAGAATAAAACCAGACTATCAA
>CAKMZU010000330.1:3451-3971 GCA_929200485.1 uncultured Gammaproteobacteria bacterium
AATCATATCAGATGATGATTTATCCCACATAAAATGCAAGGGGGGGGGCAACAATCCCCCACATTCACAGATAAATTCTTGACCCGTTTAAGAACCTCATAAACCTCAAACTATAATCAGCTAATGAGCATTAAAACAACCCAATGAATACACGTGTAGCAATGAGAGTCTATTTGATTATGAGTATTTTATTACTTTATATAGACAATTCCTTTGCAACTTATCAGGTTATTCAGGCAAAAGCTGGCTGGGAAAATGTGTACAGTTATATCCATAATGAATATATAACAAGAACCCAGCTGTACCTGAAACTAAAAAAAGATAGTGATATTTTTTCAGTTTTATTAGTTTATTTTAATGAGACAATGAAATCCCCTCCAAAGTATAAAGCTTATTACTCAACCGATGCCATTCATATTACCTATAATTCGGGAGCTTTATTTAATGATAAGCATGGAGATGAGGATGGGGATGGGGATGGGGATGGGGATGGGGATGGGGATTTTAAATTTTCATCTAA
>CAKMZU010000331.1:0-293 GCA_929200485.1 uncultured Gammaproteobacteria bacterium
AAATCACCTCACTTTCAACTGGCTAACAAGCCCATAAAACACGCTAATGCGGCTGGTCATTATCTATTTGCCGAAAATACGCTACTAGGCCTCTTCAGAACAGCTCAACACCCCATCGGTGTAAGAGACCACTCTATTGACAATAAATGGATCAATAACAAGACCATTCATTTTGCCCAAATGAATGAAGATCAGCCAAAAGCGCTTTTATTTAACCTGCCGAACTCAGAGACAGACTGGATTATTTGGGATAAAAAAAATACAAAATATACACACTTGAGCTTACCTGAAAC
>CAKMZU010000331.1:303-1718 GCA_929200485.1 uncultured Gammaproteobacteria bacterium
GGCGATAGCTGCCTGATTAAAGGCAGCTTTGAGGATACAAGTCATAAGGGTGATCCCGACCCTTGTTTAGCAAAATAGATTAATTACCTTGAATGGCTACACTTCCACCTTGCTCGTTAACAAATTTATACAGACGCGTAGGCTTTGTTAATGGCGATGAAGCGTCAGTAAGATAGGCAGAATTTAGCCAATTTTGCTCTTGACCTGAATACTTGACTGGTATCACCTTGCCATTGGAGTCAAGTAATTCCGTCACATGGGTTTCAGGATTAAAATGTAGCGTATAGCCATTTTCCGTTAGAAAGTCATGTATTTTATCGTCTTCTTCCTTTTTCAATTTTTGAAACTTCTTAATCGCTCTATACTTAAGAGCCTTTTTTACTCCAGTCTCAACTAAGGCGACCGCTACTACAGTGCCCACCATTGCCGCACACAAAAACAGCACACGTTTTTTATATTCAGCATTTGCATCTACTCGGTCATTATGCACATAATTTACTTCAGAAGCAGAGTTCACCGTCATAGACATCTGTGCCAGCAAAAGACAAAAGATCAATAAGCCATTTATTTTTTTCATCAGAAATCTCTCAATACCAGAAATAATTGAATTGGATTCTTTTGAAAAAAAAAGTTCCTTAATTCACAATAAAACTCAACTAGATATGAAATTTACCAAAATAAAACTTACAATTGTTATCATAGTGCCTTAACCTCCATTAACACTAATTTAAATATTTAAACAATTCATCGTATACAACCTCAGGAATATCCTTCCTTATAATTTCAAATTCCTTTTTGTAAACATCAAATATTTGTTTTTTGTGAGGTATCAACCCATTAAAAAGTCGATGGGTAAAATTCTTAGAAACCGTGCGAAAAACAATAATCTCACCTCTGTGACCAGGCTTAATATCGATAAAGCTATCCCTAACTGTTTCCACAGACAAACGAACAAGAGAAACCCTTAAATCTTTATTTTCAAATTCATGCAATATTTCTCTTTTAAGCAAAGAAAATATTTTTAGATAAAACAGGTCATGTATTTTTTCTTTTTGATATTTTTTTCTAATTGAATATCGATCAGATACATCATGGTGTCTAAAGTCACTATCAACCAGCATAATGGTAAAGGGTGTATGCTTATCTTTCTTTTGAATTTCATGCATCAGGTAGGCTAAAGAGCTATTGTCGTTATAGCCACCATCAGCCATCCTGACCACTGCCTTATTTTTCATATCATTCAGATTCATTTCTTGTGGATCAATAGCTGCCAATCCTTGATCAAATAATGAAACCGCGGGTGCCATGTCCAGGAATATTTCATTGCTTTGATAAAAAAGAAATCGATTAGCTTGACTGGAAGCCAACCCAGCCAACGCAGATGAGGAGTAGCCTACAGCTTCTATCAATGACAC
>CAKMZU010000331.1:1728-3970 GCA_929200485.1 uncultured Gammaproteobacteria bacterium
AAAAAAACTCGTTGAATAATGAATTTTTATTTTTTTTGGAGGAAGGTCAATGGAAGAGCCAATAAACACAGGCAACGATAAAAGTAATTTATTCTCATCTGTGATCATTGAATATTGATGATGGTAAAAACGAGAACCTTTTAATTTAACTGAATCAGCGAGAATTGCTGCAGCGATAACGAAAAATTTATTTCTGGCCCAGCCAACCTTATCACTACCTAGCTTTTTGTGTTTTAGCTCAGACTTTAACCTCAATGGATAAAATACCGTGTCATTAACACTGTTTATCCAGTTCAGAGAGAACGGATTGCCTCCTTTTATTTTTGCAAGAACAAATATAAATTCATATTGTTTATAGCGTAGACAAAGTTTTCTTAAGAGTTTGGGATAGGTTGAGCATATATCTGGATGAATAAACTTATCTTCCAATTGCTTCATATACCCCTTATCAAACCACTGATCCCTCTCATTAATCAAGGCATTATTGAATCGATTGGAGAAGAGCAATTGACTTAGAAACCAGGCGCCTCCTGAATTTCCAGAAAACCCTTCAACGTTTTTCATCAGCTGATCCATGTTATTATCTGAGCGATCCAACAAGGCTGAGAAGAAGGCGGTTGCAGTATTATAAGCACGGAAACCCCCGCCAGAAATGGCGATATAGACGGAAGCGTTTTTATCGTCTCCACCTTTCGCTGAAATCGTGCCAGGCGCAAAGAACAATACAGCAATCAAGAAACATGGCAGTAATTGAGATAAATACTGCCATGAAGCAATTCGATGATAATCAATGTCTGACGTCAATGCCATTGAAATACTTTAGATAGTTATCCCTGTATCAATGATAGTCTATGCCAAAAATGCTAAAATTTAAAAATTGAATAAGAATAGAGGGTTATCTACTTTCTTATATGACTTCTCAGTGCTGCTCACAATCTCACACACCTCGTTTATTGCCAAATAATCGCAAATGAAGTCTGTCACTGTAACGATAGCCCTGATCAAGGCAAAAATCTGTAACCATTGATTGATGTGATTCAATGCTTTTAGCGTCCATCCCCTCCGCCATAAGATAAATTCGATCCTGCTTTAAGGAAAATTGCGAAACCAGTTGCTGTATTTCATCTAAACAAGACGCACTATTTACCACAAATTTAAAATAGGATTTTGAGTCTTTGGCAAACCATGCCAGCGCCTCTGGATTAATGCGTATATTCTCAGGAACCTGGCTATTGGATAATTTAGGAGAGCATACATACATCGATACTTTTTCATCAAAGTGGCGTTCAGGCTTCACGGTAGCATTGGTCTCAATATCAACCGTATATCCAGATAGCTGAGAAATGAGTGGGTATAGACCCGCCTGCTGCAATAAAGGCTCACCGCCTGTTAATACGATATGCCGACAAGGATAATCCTCTATCAACTGAATAATATTTTCAGAATGCAGGCGGGTTTGCTCGCGGACTTTATTATATTTTTGGTTTTGGACGTGAGGAAAAGTAACCCCCTCAAAACGCCAAGTATAAGGCGTATCACACCACTCACAGTACAAATTACAGCCTGACAAGCGAATGAAAATACTCGGTCGGCCAATCGCAGGCCCCTCTCCCTGAATGGAATAAAAGATTTCTGGTGTTTGTGCTTCACTATTCGCTAAAACAATAGGGCGAGTTTTTTTTGACATAAAGGGTGGCATTTCATCAGGAGAGGTGAGCAGAATAATAACACAGAAAAAAGATTCTGCGCCTGATCCATTATTTATGTAACCGTAAGACAACTGAATTAGGCTTAACTCGATAATCAATCCAAAACCGTTCGCCCATGGCTTCAGTTGATTGAGGTGAAATCACCATTGGCAAAATTTCAATTTTTGAGAAACCTGCTTTTTTTATAGCCTGAAGGTATGTTTCATAGCTGTAGTGATAACTGACCAAATCGACCTGTTTTCCATATTCATCTTCAATCCAGAAATCCACCAAGGAACCATCAGCTATCGGTGTTCGGTATACCACATCAAAATCGTATTTTTTATAATACCCCTTCTGAGTATTCATCTGACCCGGGAATAGATTATTAGTCAAACCAATGAAAATGCCGCCTGGCTTCATAGAGCGGTAAACTGTTCTAAACATTTTCCCCAGAGCGTCTATTGATGCCGCCTGATTAAAGAGAAATATAGCGGTTACTACATCAAATTGACCAAGCTCGTTTTTTAAACCTGTTGCATCATCAATATAAT
>CAKMZU010000332.1 GCA_929200485.1 uncultured Gammaproteobacteria bacterium
TGAACATTTTACTGAGCCACTGAACAGGACAAATGCTGTGAAACGAAGTACTAAGCGTCTGTCTGAGAATAGACTGTTCGACCTAAACAGCAGATTAGTGAGATAAATTTATGCCTGAACGCAATACCCAGACAGACATTTATGATTTATTTATTGAATAATCAGATAAAAAACACCCATGCCGCGTTGGATTTGCAGTAGCAACTTATTGCTATTTACGGACATCGCTTTCTTTAAATCCTCAAGATTTGACACATGCAGCTGATTTGCACTCAGGATAAGGTCACCTTGTCTCAGGCCAGTTTGGCTAGCTGCAGAGTTGGGTGCAATCGCAGTGATTTCCAGCCCTTCTTTTTTTGCTTCAAAGGTCAGCCCATTCAGCTTTTTACTGATGGGGGTATTCAGTGCTAACGTCCCCATACCTTCTTTGCCGCCGATATCCACTTTGGCTGTTTTCTTTTTACCGTTTCGGTAGAATTCAACGGCGACTTTGTCACCAATACGTTTAGTGCCTACGGCATTACGCAATTGATGAACAGTACCGACCTTATTGCCATCTATCGATGTAATAATATCACCAGATTTTAATCCTGCTTTGTCAGCTGTCCCACCGTCTTGAACATTAGCGACCAAGACACCGGCTTTTTCATCCAGTTTAAAAGCACGGGCCAAGTCTTCATCTAATGACTGAATCATGATGCCTAATTGACCTCGTTTGACCTCACCGTGTTCAATAATCTGGTTGACACTGTTCATTGCCATGTTGATCGGAATGGCAAAACCAATGCCGACATTACCTCGGGCGGGAGCAAGAATAGCCGTATTTATGCCAATAACCTCGCCTTTAAGATTGATGAGAGCACCACCGGAGTTACCCGGATTAATGGAGGCATCGGTTTGAATAAAGTCTTCATAACCTTCAATACCTAAACCACTGCGACCAAGGGCACTGACAATCCCTGTGGTGACAGTTTGAGATAATCCAAAGGGGTTACCGATAGCGATGACAAAATCACCGACATCTAACATATCCGAGTTGCCAAGCGCAATGGCAGGTAACCCTGATTTTTTAACCTTTAATACTGCTATATCGACTTCTGTGTCAGAACCTAGTAACTGGGCTTCAAGGGTATCACCTGTATTGAGAATGATATCGATCTTGTCAGCGCCATCAATGACATGATGATTAGTGATGACAATACCCTCTTTGCTGTTGATGATGACACCAGATCCAGTGCTCTGAGGGCGTTTTTTGGGCGGCTGGTAGTTCTTGGGGATATTATAAAATTCGCGGAAGAAGGGGTTATTAAACAAAGGATGATTGAGGTTCTGCTGTTTCGCTGTGGTAGCGATATTGACCACTGCCTTTTCGGAGGTTTTGATAATGGGAGCAAGGGTTGGCACCATTGTCCCGCTAATTTCTTTAACGGGCAAGTTAGCTTGCACTTGAGTGGAAAGTAACGACAAAATCACCAGCAACTTTGCTGGAACGACCATCAACTTCATGAATAAATTCTCCAAACATTATTTCAGGTTTATTCTCTGGGAAATTATGGGGTGGGATGCCTTGTTTTTAAAGCCCTATAGATGCTGATGTTTATGTAAATGTGAATAATGCCCAGCTGTGCTGAACTTAATATATTCCACTTGTTCAAAGGGAGTTACCTAGCCAATTACTTAACCAGTTATTTTCCAATGAAATTATTCGTTTTAGCCTTGAATTTAGTTATAGCTGTCGAATTTTCTCAAGCAGCCATGTCATATCAAGAATTACGGTCGATAGGTCAAATTTCAAGAGAAAAAGTAGCGAATTTTATGGATGCCTTACCAACTAACCGGTCGGTACTTTCTGGGTTTTCCTTGACCAAGGGTCAAGACAGAACAATGGCGCATACCAGTGAAAATCTTGAATTACATGGCATCTGCGATGGGCATGGTGGTGCAGATGATGGCCATATTGCTGCAGAAAAAATAAGCGCAAAAACAGGTCGAGCAGCTATTTTTCCTTTACTCGAGAAAATTTATGACGAGCAATTTGACAGCGAGGGACTAAACGATGTCGAGAAAATTTCAGCAGCCTGCTTGATGGCGAATCAGGGTTTAATTGAAGGGGGTGAAATAGGCGGCGCTGGAACAACACTTTCAGCGGGCTTTGATAAAAAAGGTGAGTCTAAAACCTTGTTTTTTAACGTGGGGGATTCGCCAATTGTTATCGTCACAACTGATGGAAAAGTTTATAGCAATATCCTGCAAGACCAATTTAACCAAAAGGAGATCGAAAGAGTCATAGCCGCAGGTTATGAGTTTCGAGATGGTCGTTATCAGTATGCGCCTTATTCCATGCAACCATCCAGAGATTTTGGCGTGATCGCAAAACAGCACCCTGTGGCAATCCCAGTTCCTTATGTTTACGAATTTCCCACCGATCAGATTGCTTTTACCCTTATCGTCTCCGACGGCTTGAGTGATTCCTGGTTGCTGGAAAATCGACGGGAAGGTCGTTTAGGTATTGATGCTGGTTTTGTAGAAGATTTGATTGATCGTTCGCTTGGTTTAACAATGAAATCGTGGAAGGGTAAGCTCACCAATCAGGATATGAATAAGGTCGCTAAAAGTTATTTAAGAAGTCATAATGATGATATGTCTTTTGTTGTCAAAAAGTATTTACCACCAAGCCAAGAAGCTGACAATCAGAAGGAACAAAAGAACAAACAACAAAAATATTGGAAATATGGTTTAGCTGGTGTTGGTGTGATTACTGTCGGAATAGTTGCGGTTTCTCTCTTTATCTATAAAGACAAAATAAATGGGCCGAGGCACAAGACCGTTAGCAGGCCAAGTGCTCTCAAACAACATTAGTTCAACGCATTCTCCAGCAATTGATCCTGTTTAGATTTTTGGTTCATTGATGTTTTTAAAGCAATCGCGGCCAAGAAAGCGATACATAAGAGAATGCAAAAACTTTGTAGTGTATTTTCAAGCGACCCTGAATAATCTTTGATGAAATCGTAGATACTTGGGCCGAAAAAACCAGCAAAGCCCCATGCTGTTAAAACGAGACCATGGATAGCTCCCAGTTGTTTAATACCAAATAAATCTGATAAAAAGGCAGGTAAGCATGCGAATCCTCCACCATAAATGGTGACGACTGAGAAAATCATGAATAGAAATAACCACTCCTTACACTCCTTATTGATGCTAGCCAGGGTGAAAAAGGCGATGAGCTGAAAGCTAAAAAATAAAATATAGACATTAATCCTACCTATATAATCTGAAAGGGATGACCAGATAAACCGCCCAAGCCCATTGAATATACCGATCAGCCCTACGGCTGCAGCTGCCTGCATTGGGTTGTAATCTAATACTTCCTGCATTAACGGGCTTGCGGATGCAATAATCGCTAAGCCACAGGCAACGTTGATAAATATCATGATGTAGATAAAGTAAAAATTTGAGGTTCTTAAAGCTTCCCGTGCGGTAAGATTATTGGGAAATCGCCGTTTTATGCGGTTGTTTGATGAGGATTTATTGTCAGTTGTGTTATTGCTTGTATTGTTGGTGTTGATATCTAGATAACCTGAGTTGCGCATAAGCATTCACAGCATCTACAAAGCTTTCAAAGCATTTTTCTCTAGTCGAGTTAAAGTAATTGAGGGCTTTTTAGGCTGAAAAGTATACGCAATCAGACCGCCAATGAGATTCACCATAAACCCTGAAAGACTTCGATGTCTCGAGTGTTCAATCTGCGAGATATTTTTGAGTTGATCAAAAACCGTTTCAATAACGAAGCGTTTTCGAAGCATTAGTTTATCCCAAAGCTTCATCATTTTAGGCTTCATATTCTTTCTAACGTTGGTTATCAATGTGACATCCTTTTCTTCAAGCTCCTGTTGCAACCGCGCTGAAACATACCCTTTATCACCATAGAGGGCACCCCACAGATCTTCACACATTTCGG
>CAKMZU010000333.1 GCA_929200485.1 uncultured Gammaproteobacteria bacterium
GGCATAAAAAGACACGCATTAATAAAACGCGGTCAAGTTATCCCAAAGGCGCAGCTAGGTCAACGCTTCTTCTTCATTATAATCGAAAGCTAACTCTTTCATTTTACGCGTTAAGGTATTTCGCCCCCAACCTAAAAGTTCAGCTGCTTCTCGCTTGCGCCCTTTAGTATACTTGAGCGCCGATTGCAGCATGATGCGCTCAAAATCGGGCATTGCTACCGAAAGCAAATCTTGCCTACCCGCCTGAAGCTCTGACTCAGCCCAGGAAGACAATAGTGATTGCCAATCTCCGGCCTGCTGCCTACCGACAGATTCAACAGGCTTTTCGATTAACTCTGGCGGCAAGTCACTCAAATGGACTTCTCGCCCTGAAGCCATCACCGTTATCCAACGACAGATATTTTCAAGTTCGCGGACATTACCTTGCCAATCAAGACCGCAAAGGTAATTTAGCGTCTGCTCATCCAGCACTTTAGCTTCAACATCCAATTCCTTTGCCGCTTGAGATAAGAAATAAGCGGCTAACTTTGGAATATCTTCTCGGCGCTCACTCAATCGTGGAATATGAATACGAATAACGTTTAATCGATGAAACAGATCTTCACGGAATTCCCTGCGTTTCACCAGATCTTCTAAATGCTGGTGCGTTGCAGCAATTATTCGAACATCCACTTTAACCGGTACATGCCCCCCTACGCGATAAAACTCACCATCTGCCAGCACGCGTAAAAGACGCGTTTGTGTATCAGCTGGCATATCGCCAATTTCATCCAAAAATAATGTGCCGCCATCCGCCTGCTCGAAGCGCCCTTTGCGTTGCGATGTCGCACCGGTAAACGCACCTTTTTCGTGCCCGAATAGTTCGGTCTCCATCAAATCCTTGGGTATAGCTGCCATATTTAAAGCGATAAATGGCGACTTATTGCGTGGACTATGTTTGTGCAACGCCCGCGCTACTAGCTCTTTACCAGTGCCTGACTCTCCATTGATGAGCACAGTGATATTTGAATGAGATAAACGGCCAATAGCTCGAAAAACCTCCTGCATAGCAGGCGCTTCACCAATAATTTCTGTATCAACAATTGGCTCTGCATCATCTAACAACCCCTCATTACCTAGCTGGCGCACATGCACCATGGCACGGTTCAATACCTCAACCACTTCATCGACATCAAAGGGTTTTGGCAGGTATTCGAATGCGCCGCCCTGATATGAGCTTACGGCACTATCAAGATCAGAATGCGCGGTAGTAATAATGACAGGGATATCTGCATGCTTCTCTTTAATGCGCTTCAATAACTCTAAACCATCAAGCCCAGGCATTCGAATATCACTAATAACAACATCCGGTTGCTTTTCATACAACTCATCAATAGCACTTTGCCCATCACTGAAGCTGACAATCTCGCAACCTTCCTGACTCAAGGCCTTCTCTAACACCCATCGAATAGAACGGTCATCATCAACAATCCAAATTTTAGCCTTCTGAGCCATCACTCTCTCCAAACGGTAAATAAACCGAAAAAACCGTTTTATTCGGTTCACTAGAAAAATTTATCAAACCCCGGTGACGATTAACAATGGATTGCGCAATGGATAAGCCGAGCCCGGTTCCTTCTGCACGCCCACTGACCATAGGAAAAAATAGCTTTTCTGCTAAATGCTCGTCTATCCCCTGACCATTATCAATAACGTCAACGCGTAAAATCACAGGATATTGATGATTGCCTATCGTGAAGTGTCTTTTTATCCGAGTTTTCAAAATAATGGTCGGATTGTTACTCCCCTCAAGTGCCTGCACTGCGTTTCGCACCAGATTCAAGAAGACCTGCAAAAGTTGTTCCCGATCAGCCATTAGATCGGGCAGACTGGGATCGTAGTCAATTTTAATAGCGATATCCTGCGTTTCAACAGAAATGAGCTTACGGGTATATTCCAGCACCTCATGGATGTTGATGCAGCTTAGCTTCAGTGACTGATAAGACCCGAGCAGACGATCAACAAGGTTTCTCAATCGATCCGCCTCGTTAATGATGATTTCTGTATATTCTTCCAAGCCTTCATCACTTAACTCACGCTGCAATAACTGAGCGGCGCCACGCAAACCGCCTAAAGGGTTTTTAATTTCATGAGCGAGGCCCCTGATCATATCCTGCGCCACAGACTGAGAAGAAACCAGCATTTCTTCTTTGCGTATTTGATTCGCTCTATCCAGCAAGTCAAATTCAATCAATAGTTTGGATTCACAATCTACGAGCGGAGTCACCGTATAATCCACCTGGATTTCCGTTAACGGCAAGCGAATCCTTGCTTTTCGTTTTGTGAATCGCTGACCAAGTTTAAGCGCCTTTTCAACTCCCTCTAACGCAAAGCCTTCTTCAGAAAAAACACTACTGACCGGCAAGCCGATAAATCGCTTGGCGCTAATTTGGAAAAGGTATTCGGCTGAAGGATTTAAATAAAGAATATGTGAGTTGTCGTCGAGTAAAATGACAGCTGTGTGCATACTGTCAAAAATGGACTGATAATAATTAACACTCATAGCTTGGGACATAACTGTTTCTTCTATCAAAGCAAAAGTTAAGCCAAAAACACATCAAGTTTCTTCAACACTTTACGACAGCATCAGTGCGTGTATATTGAGAGAGCAATACCTCATAATATTTATTGTCGATACACTAATGAGGAACGTCTTTTCTCTCTGCGTGCGTCTCTTTCTTCATTGTATCTTTTACTGCTTTCTCTGCATCAGCCAGCCGTTTTTTGTATTGATCGGTATAACGAAACCCGCCATTTTTGTTTGGCGCAAGATCCCCAGGACGAATTTGCTTAGCTGCATCTAACTGCTTTTTGACTTTTTTCGCAACCCGATCTTTCATCTTTTTCTCGCGTTTTTTTTGATTAACAGCATCCTTTTCTGCCTGGCGTTTAGCCGCTTGATTTGCAAAATACTTATCGGATTGTTTTTTCAAATCATTATCGACTTGCGTTTGATTCACTGTCTTTACTTCAAGTTTTTTGGTTTTCACCCCATTTGGCGGACTATCCGTATAGACCGTTTGCCCGTCTTCGTTGACATAGGAATATATCTGAGCACTAACACTCAAACTACCACATAGTAAAAAACCGAATAAAAAGATCAGATGTTGCATCGAAAGCTTCCCCTAAAAACAAAAAAACCCGCACAGGGCGGGTTTTTTCAGTGCAAATCAAATTAGCAACTATAGTACATGTCAAACTCAACTGGGTGAGTAGTCATGTTCAATGTTTCTACTTCTTCAGATTTTAGCTCAATGTAGCCGTCGATCATATCGTCGTCCATCACACCACCAGCTTTTAGGAACTCACGATCCGCATCAAGAGCTGCCAACGCTTGATCAAGACTTGAAGCAACCGTTGGGATTTCAGCCGCTTCCTCTGGAGGAAGGTCATAAAGATCTTTATCTGCTGCATCACCTGGGTGAATTTGATTTTGGATACCATCAAGGCCAGCCATTAACATTGCAGTGAAAGCAAGGTATGGGTTAGCAGTAGGATCACCGAAACGAATTTCGATGCGGCTAGCTTTAGGGCTAGGTACGAAAGGAATACGGATAGAAGCAGAACGGTTACGTGCAGAGTAAGCTAGCATTACTGGCGCTTCAAAGCCTGGAACCAAACGCTTGTAAGAGTTAGTTGATGCATTTGCAAAAGCATTAATTGCTCGAGCATGCTTGATGACACCACCAATGTAATAAAGCGCAGTATCAGAAAGACCTGCATAGCTGTCACCTGCAAAAATGTTTTGACCATCTTTAGACAAGGATTGGTGAACATGCATACCAGAACCGTTATCACCCACTAATGGCTTAGGCATGAAAGTCGCTGTCTTACCATACGCATGAGCAACATTGTGCACACAGTACTTAAACACCTGAATCTCGTCAGCTTTCTTAACCAGCGTATTTG
>CAKMZU010000334.1 GCA_929200485.1 uncultured Gammaproteobacteria bacterium
ATATTATCCCGAAGCCTTTCATTCAGAACTCATGCGTTTATTTCAGGCGTTTTTAAATTACAAAGCATTGTTTGCCAAAACGTTGGATGAGATTACCGAACACGATATGGACTATCTTTGGTCACATGCTGGAAATTTTCATGCGTTGAAAAAAGAATCACAAAAAGTTTATTTTACTGAACCTGAAATCGATGCATTGTTTGGTGCGATTGATCAGCAGCTAAGTCAACCAAGCCAGGCAAGCCTCAGGCAGCACCGTTATGAACAATATCTTTCTGCCAAAGCGCAAGGATTGGATGCTGGAATGTATGATACGGAAACGCAAAACCGCTTACAGACCTTAGAAGGTAAACGGTCTGAATGGCAAGAGAGACTCGAGACTTACGCAATGTCACGTGATGAGATTTTATCTAGTATCGACCTGGATGATTACGGTAAAAACCAAGCGGTACGGGCATTGCTTGATCGAAGTTTCAATAAAAAAGAAACCATGCGTGTGATGGCGCTGGAACGCGGAGGTATGATCTAATACCTTTTTCAGAGATCGATTAAGGGAATATTCCTGTGAAGCATTTCGATGGTGCGTTCACTTGGCAATATTTGTAAACCCCTTTATTATCTTAAGTTTTGGCAGATTAATTCACTATGCATATCCTCGCCTTTGATTTCGGCGTTAAACGATTTGGTGTGGCTGTGGGGCAGCGTCAAACCAATACTGCTGAGCCCTTACAAGAAATAAAAGCAAAAGATGGCATTCCTGACTGGCAAGTCATTGAGAAGCTTATTGATGAGTGGCAGCCTGAATGTTTTGTTGTTGGTTTGCCATTAAATATGGATGGCTCTGAGAGTGAAATGTCTAAACGGGCAAAAAAATTTGCCAACCGTCTTCATGGCCGCTATGGCAAACCAAGTTATCTTCACGATGAGCGATTAACCTCGCAAATGGTGAAGTACGATAACCCCTCAAGTGATTATGGTAAAAACCCTGTCGATAGTCTGGCTGCCTGTCTTATCTTGGAAAGTTGGTTTGAGTCAACAAAATAGTTGAACAAAGTTAAACTAAAAGACTCAAAAAAATATTTCTAATAAACAATCTTAATAGACATATGAGTAAATTTTATCGTCGTGTATGTTGGGTCTCTTTGTTCGTTTTAGTCTCAAGTTTGGTGTCCAGCGGGGAAGAGTATATACCTGTAAATCCAGCAAAAATGTGTCGTATATCGTCAGATAAGGTGTTTGCCCAGAGTGTATTAAGTTATTTAAAGAAAGCGCTGGCTATTGATGAGTACTATAAGGAAATATTTCCGAATGGAGATTATTCCAAGAACGAAAAGTTGAAAAAAAAAATAGAACAACTTGAAAAGAGATTGAGCCGCGAAGGAGGGCCAACGGTTTATGATGGAGAATATTTCAAAGCGTTAAGAAAGAAAGTGGATAAAGGGAAGTTGGCTCCGCATGTATTCCATGAACCTTGGAATCAAGCAGAAGTGCATAAAATGCTTATTGGCTTGGAATCAATCAAAGGTGCTAAATCAGCTAAAGAGTATTTTGATGAAGATTATGAAAAGAAGTTTGCCTGGACTTTCGCTCTGGTTTCGGACTTGGGATATTTACGAGATGAAAACTCATTTTTATATCAAATTGCAATAAGAGCTGTGATTTTTGACAAAGCAAAAAAAGAAAGCAAGGGAGACTATAAAACTTATGGATGGTGGTTTTCGGACGATGAAAAAACCAGAATCGAAAAATTATCTTCTTTATTAGAGTCTGATGATAAAAAGTACGAAGACGAAGAAGAGGAAAAAGATGGCTGTACTCCCGATACTATGATCAAAGTGGTATTGTTCGATGATATTTTTGAAAATCTAAAAGATGATGACTACAAGCGACAGGTTGATCAGGCGAGATATGCATTTGCAACCAGTCGGAAATTTAACACGGATCTTGATAAGTTAAATGACATTTTTTTGCACGCAAAGCCGCGATTGAAGAAACGGATTGCGCATAGGCTAGGTAAACTATGTTGCTGTTCATCTGGTCGGTCACGGGCTACAGCTGTAAGTTCAGTGTCTGAGGAGTCTACGGGGTCTGAGCTTAAAAACCTTACAGACGCAGACGAAGAAGAAGACAGCGTTTAGCTAAGCCTGCGACGACTCCAGTTTGATTATTTTATCAATTAAAACGCTCGGGTTTCTTCTTCCTCATCTTTTTGTAGTGACAAGCCGGAGTGCCCCGCTCCTGCTAAGAAATCATGGTCTTTATCTAACTTAATCAGTAAGCGCAGATCGTTAGCTGAATCAGCGGCGGTCATTGCATCATCATAAGTGATTTGCTCTTCTTTAAAGAGCTTGAACAAGGCTTGGTCGAACGTTTGCATGCCGAGTTCGTTAGATTTCGCCATTAAGTTTTTAAGCTCAGCAACTTCCCCCTTTCTAATTAAATCCGCAGCTAAAGGGGTATTCAGCAATACTTCAACTGCTGCTCGGCGGCCTTGGCCGTCGGGTGTTCGGACTAATTGCTGGGCAACAATGGCTTTTAAGTTTAGGGATAAGTCCATCCAAAGCTGATCATGCATTTCGGATGGGAAGAAGTTCATAATTCGATCTAATGCCTGGTTGGCGTTGTTGGCGTGGAGGGTACATAAACACAAATGCCCTGTCTCGGCAAACGCAATGGCATGCTCCATGGTATCACGACTCCTTACCTCGCCGATTAAGATCACATCCGGCGCTTGTCGCAATGTGTTTTTTAGGGCAATGTCAAAAGAGTCTGTGTCAATACCCACTTCACGCTGGGTAACAATACAGCCTTGGTGGTTGTGAATAAACTCAATGGGGTCTTCAATAGTGATGATATGCCCATGACTGTTTTTATTTCTAAAGCCAATCATCGAGGCGAGGGAGGTTGATTTACCGGTGCCTGTGCCACCAACAAAAATAACCAGGCCCCGCTTTGTCATGGCAATGTCTTTTAAGGCAGGAGGGAGGCGCAAAGTATCCATTTCAGGGATGTTGGTTTCAATCCGCCGGATAACCATACTGACAAGGTTTCGTTGATAGAATGCACTGACACGAAATCGACCAACACCTCTGGCACTAATGGCAAAATTAAGCTCTTTATCACGACTAAAATCTTTCTTCTGACTGTCCGTCATGACGCTTAATACGGTCTCGCGGGTTTGCTCGGGTGAAAGCTTTTCTTTGGTGATGGGTAATATTTTGCCGTGTATTTTAATACTCGGTGCAACGCCTGCGGTGATAAACATATCCGAGGCTTTTTTATCTACCATCAATTTTAATAAGCGGTCGATTTCCATGGGGCAAATCTCTATCTAAAAAAGTGTTATCAACCTTGAACATGCTGGAAGAAAAGGAAGCATCCGCTCATTCTGAGCCTGTCGAAGGGTGGTGAAAAACGTTTTTTTACCTGTTTGTTTATTATCGGAAATTATCCGGAATCTTGGCTTTTTCTCTTGCCGTCTCTTTGGTGATAGCTCGCTTGCCGACAAGATCCATTAGTGATTGATCGAGCGTCTGCATGCCTGCATTGGCACCGGTTTGAATGGCTGAATACATCTGAGCCACTTTGTCTTCACGGATCAAGTTACGAATGGCTGGAGTGCCCACCATGATTTCATGGGCGGCGACTCGGCCACCGCCAATCTTTTTCATCAAGGTTTGTGAAATAACGGCGCGAAGCGATTCTGATAGCATGGAGCGAACCATGTCTTTTTCTGCAGCTGGGAATACGTCAATGATACGGTCAATGGTTTTGGCTGCGGATTGCGTATGCAGTGTGCCGAAAACCACGTGACCAGTTTCTGCAGCTTCAAGTGCAAGTTTGATTGTTTCAAGGTCTCGCATCTCACCGACGAGAATAACATCTGGAGCTTCACGAAGCGCGGATCGTAAGGCATTTGAGAACCCGTGGGTGTCTTTATGGA
>CAKMZU010000335.1 GCA_929200485.1 uncultured Gammaproteobacteria bacterium
AAATGCTTTGAAAGCTTTGTAGATGCTGTGAATGCTTATGCGCAACTCAGGTTATTTAGTTTCGGCAACTAAAACGGTAATAGCGTAGGAAGCCCTGCAAACTTAATCGACGATTTCCCCCTGGTGATCCAGCATGTGACCGAGTTTCCCAGCTTTGGTTGCCAGATAATGTTCATTATGTTTGTTAATGCCTGCGGTATGCACCAGTCTTTCAACAACATTCACGCCAGCATCTTCCAGTGCTTTCACTTTGCGGGGGTTGTTTGTCATAATTTTGACTTGATCAATACCAAGATGGGCAAGCATGGGTTGGCACATGTGGTAAGTTCGAAGATCAGCAGCAAAGCCAAGTTCTTCGTTTGCTTCAACAGTATCTGCCCCTTGATCCTGTAAGTGATAAGCGCGGATTTTGTTGAGTAAGCCAATTCCACGACCCTCCTGACGCAAATATAATAGCACCCCTCGGCCTTCTTTCGTGATGGCATCAAGGGCTGCATGTAATTGAGGCCCACAATCACAGCGCTGGCTAAATAAGGCGTCACCTGTTAAACATTCTGAATGTAGCCGGCAGAGTACAGGCTCGTCACCTGATATATCGCCATAGGTCAGGGCAACATGCTCTTTGCTTTCATATTCGTCCCAAAATCCGTGGAGGTCAAATGTCCCGAAACTGGTGGGTAATTTTGAGCTGGCTATAAATTTTATTGTCACGCTGTCACCTGAAACCGACTTATCGGCGCATTTTACTGCTTTTTGTTTATCTATTCGAGTCTTTATACGAAGGGGTTTAATTATGGATCATTTTAATGAGACATTTTCCAGCACGTGTTCAGCGAAACCGTGACCTGCTTCATCGTAGAGGTTAAAGGTAATACACCCTAAAGCCTCTAATTCTTTGCGTTGATCGGGGAATCGTACCATCACTGCAATTGTTCCCTCGTAAGATGTTTTTTTGACGAGTTTGACGACGGATCGATTTTCTTGATGGTTAGAGAGGTTAACCATAATAAGCTCAACGTAAGAAAGATCGAGGTGTTGCCAGAATTGACTGTCATTACCATCAGCCAGAATGACATTATATCCGGCTAATTTTCGGGATCGGACTTTTTCGCTATTTTCTTCAATAGCGACAATGGATGTGTTGCACGTGCGTTGCAGGTGATCATAAACACCTGTTCCCACACGTCCTAATCCAAGAATTAACACTTTGGTTTGTCCAATATAAACCGGTTGTTCAATGGCCAATCGATTGCTTCGTTCAAACTGTTGAAAGAAGCGTTGATGCCTTGCAAAGATAAAATGCGCACTTTTGTTAAAAGGAGAGGCGAAAAGGTAAGAAAGCGAAAGAGCAATCGCCATCATGACTAGCCAGTCGGGGTCAAGATGTGCCTGACTGACCGCAAGACTTATGACAATTAGACCGAATTCACTGTAATTGGACAATGCTAATGAAGAAAGAAAGGCTGTCCTTGCGCGAAGCTTCATGGCGACAAACAAAAAGAAAAATAGAACAGGTTTGATCACCAAGGCGGCGACAAGGATTAAAGCAACCCCGGCAAGCGGTAATGAGGGCAGGCCATGTAAGCCAATACTCAAGAAAAACCCAACCAATAACAGGTCTTTAAAATCCATCAGGCTGGTATAAAGTTCTTTACTTTTGCTACTGTTGGCAATCAATGCTCCAGCTAATAATGCTCCCAGGTCGTCTTTGAGGCCGACTTGTTCAAACAATGCTGTAGCACCAAAGGCAAGTGCAAATCCTGCTAATATCAGAAGTTCACCATGGCCGCAGTAAGATAAAATTCTATTCAATAAGGGTCTAAGTGGGATAAACAAGAATAGTAATAAGCTGTAGGCAGTGGGGGCCTTATCAGATTGAGTGCCCATATAGATGACGGCCCCCAGATCCTGAACAACCAAAATGCCAATCGCAATAACGGCAAACAGAGAGTTCGCTTCCCCTTTTTCGTCAAAAATTTTCACCGCAAAAATGGTGCTGGAGAAAGCCAGTCCAAAACTTAAAATCCAAAGCCCTTTATGCGTTATCGGAGGCAGACTCGGGATGAGTTGTGTCACTGAATTAAGGATTAAAAAGAATATCGGTACGATAATGGCAATATGAACTAATGAGATGCCGAAGACGTAAGGGGCGCTGATGGTTTTAAAGCGTAGCTTTAAACCTATGGTAAAGAGCAGTAAGATTTCACCGGCATTGGCTAAATGTTCAATTAAGCCTTGTTGCTCGAAACCTAATGCATGAACAAAAAAACCGGCAATCAAAAACCCAATTAAGGAGGGTTGCCCTATGGACTTAAATAAAAGGCCAAACCCTAAAGCGGCCAATAAAATGATAGGATCGAGCATGAAGAAACCTTAACGCAAATCGACAGGGTTATAAAAGTATAGAAAGTGACGGTTCATCCAATTGAAAAAGTTGTTCTTTTAAGTTTTGGATGTGTTCGCTCCAGAATCGTTCGGTGTTAAACCACGGAAAATTCTGCTGAAAAGCAGGGTCTTGCCAGCGTCTAGCTATCCAGGCGGTAAAATAGAAAAGGCGAAGTGTTCGAAAACTTTCGATTAATTTCAATTCTTGGTAATCCCAGTCATTAAAAAGCTCATATTCATCAAGGATGGTTTTGAATTGGCTGGATTGTTCCTGGAAATCGCCTGACAAAAGCATCCAAAGATCCCAAGTGGCTGGTGCCATTAAGGTGTCATCAAAGTCGACAAAAAAAGGTTTCTCATCTCGAATAAGTACATTGCCCATATGGCAATCGCCATGGCAACGTATGAGATTAAGGTGCTGGGTTTGATCAAAGACAGCCTGGACCTTGGTTAACACCTGTTCGCTGATGGCCTGGTAAGCTTCAAGGTAATGCGAGGGTAATACGGTGCTTTCAATAGCAGCTTTAGATTCAAATCCGAATCGGTCGATGCTGAATGTCGGCCGGTGTTTGAAGGGCTTTTGTTTGCTCACAGCATGCATTCGCCCAAGTTGCTGTGCTAATACCTGTAGATGCTCTTTTTGTCCTATGTCTGGTGCTCGGCCACCTTTGCGTTCAAATAGAGCGATTCTATGACTATTGCTGTGCCTTAGCGTTTCGCCCGTGTCATTTTTAATTGGACAAATGACAGGCAGTTCGGCTTCTAAAAGTTCATAGCAAAAGTCGTGTTCCTCTTGAATTTGCTCATCGCTCCAGCGATCGGGGCGATAAAACTTTGCAATGATTGGGGCGTCATCCTCAATGCCAACCTGATAAACACGGTTTTCATAGCTGTTTAGTGCAAGGATTCTCCCATCACTCAAATAACCCTGAGACTCAACCGATTGAATGACCGTATCGGGCGATAGAGAGGAAAAGGGCGTTAAAAATTGAGCGGTTTTGTCCTCATGCTGCATATGTGATGCCCTTTATGGCGTGTTTATGATTAGCCCATTATAATGGCTTGCAGATTTAATGGGGAAATAATATGTCTAATAATACCCTGGATTTCACTAACCCTATGGGTTATCCCATCCGTGAAGATTTTGGTCAAGGTGCTTATCATCGAGGCATTCGATTAGAAAGAATGCGCGATGACAATGGCGATTACATCTTAGGTGAGTTAGAAGATTGTAATCATGGCTTTCGAGTGAAGGTTTATATTGATGAGCAAAAAGTCACTCGAATTGACGGCGATGCCATTCGTACCCCTTTAAATACCTGCTTTGGCGCGATTGACATATTGCAACAACTTGTTGGTTGCCCTCTGGGATTACCTTTGCGTGAATTAACCAAGCAAGTTAAAGCAACGGAACACTGTACCCATTGGCTTGATCTGACCTTGCTGGCGATCAATCATGCGAAGCGCGAAGAGAAGCAGGTAAAATATTTTGTTGAGGCCCCTGATGAAGTTGATGAGGCAAGGTGGGTTAAAGTATTTAGAAATGATGAGTTG
>CAKMZU010000336.1:0-1347 GCA_929200485.1 uncultured Gammaproteobacteria bacterium
GTATAACCCATAGAAGAGCGTAAGCCACCAATCATTTGATGAATAATGGCTGACACTGGGCCTTTGTAGGCCACACGACCCTCAATACCTTCGGGAACCAATTTTTCTGTGCCTTGCTTTGAATCCTGAAAATATCGATCGCTGGAGCCTGTTGTTTGTGCCATGGCACCGATGGACCCCATTCCGCGATAAGATTTATACGATCGACCTTGAAACAACTCAATCTCACCTGGCGATTCTTCTGTCCCAGCAAACATGCTGCCCATCATGGCACAGTGAGCGCCTGCAACAATGGCTTTTGATAAATCACCCGAATAGCGAATACCGCCATCTGCAATCAACGGCACACCTTTAGATTCCAATGCGTTAGCTATATTGGCAATAGCAGAAATTTGCGGCACACCAATACCTGTAACAATACGGGTCGTACATATCGAACCTGGACCAATACCGACTTTTACAGCATCAGCACCTGCCTCAATCAGTGCCAGGGCAGCCTCTGGCGTTGCAATATTGCCACCAATGACATCAACACCCGGATATTGCGTTTTTATTTTCTTTACACGATCCAACACATTTTTTGAATGCCCATGCGCCGTATCAACCACCAATACATCAACACCTTGTGCAACTAACGCCGCAACACGATCATCCGTATCAGCACTAGTACCAACTGAAGCACCTACACGTAATCGACCCAAGGAGTCTTTACAGGCTAATGGGTAGGTTTGAGCTTTATGAATATCTTTTACGGTGATCATCCCTTTTAAATTAAACGCATCATCAACCACCAGAACTTTTTCAATACGATGCTGATGCAATAGTTGTTTAACTTCCTCAGGATCGGTGTTTTCTTTAACGGTAACCAGCTTATCTTTGGTTGTCATCACCGAGTTAATCGGCTCATCCAGGTCAGTTTGATAACGAACATCACGATTGGTCACAATACCGACTAAATCCGCCCCTTGAAGGACGGGCACCCCCGAAATATTGTACTTATCTTTGATCTTTAAGAGCTCTTTGATTGGTGCATTGGCCTGAATAGTAATAGGATCAGTCACCACACCACTTTCATGCTTTTTTACCTTTAATACTTGCTTGGCTTGCTCAGCCACTGTCATGCTTTTGTGGATTATTCCGATACCGCCTTCTTGCGCCATCGCTATTGCCAGACGAGATTCTGTCACCGTATCCATGGCCGCAGAGACCAAAGGGATATTTAACTGGATATTGCGTGTAAGCTGCGTGGCAGTAGATACATCACGCGCAGTGACCTCGGAATAAGCGGGAAGGAGTAATACATCATCAAAAGTCAGGGCTTCTTCGCGGATTCTCATGGGTCAGTCA
>CAKMZU010000336.1:1357-3932 GCA_929200485.1 uncultured Gammaproteobacteria bacterium
AGCCAATCCTACCAATGGCGCGCCCATCCTTAGCGTCAGCGAGCTAAATCTATTTGCCAAAGGGACATTAGAAAAGCAGATCGGCAGTGTTTGGGTGATGGGTGAAATCTCCAACTTCTCAAGACCCGCTTCAGGCCACTGGTATTTCACCCTGAAAGATAATCAGGCTCAAATCCGTTGCGCCATGTTTCGCAACAGAAATATGTTACTGAAAAAGCCCATTGAAAATGGCATGCAAATCCTGGTCAAAGGCCAGGTCAGCCTTTACACCCAGCGAGGCGATTACCAACTGATCGCAGATTATCTTGAAGAATCAGGCCTTGGCGCACTGCAACGACAATTTGAGCAACTTAAACAAAAACTCCATCAGGAAGGGCTTTTTGACACATCAACAAAGAAACAGCTGCCCTCTCACCCCTCTCACATTGGCATAGTCACATCAAGCACAGGCGCAGCCATTGAAGACATGAAGCGGGTGCTTGCCACACGCAAAATGCCCCTTCAAATCACATTAATCCCTGCCAGCGTCCAGGGCGAGAGCGCCCCAAGAGAAATCTGCCAATCCATTGCTTTGGCAAATCGATGGAATGACACCGCAAAAGACAACCCAATGGATGTTTTGATTGTTGGCCGCGGCGGTGGCTCAATCGAAGACTTGTGGGCCTTTAATGAAGAGATCGTGGCGCGCGCCATCTATCAATCTCAAATTCCAATCATCAGCGCAGTTGGCCATGAAACTGACACCACCATAGCAGACTACGTTGCAGATATTCGAGCAGCCACACCTTCTGTCGCAGCAGAAATGGTCACCGCCGAACGGGATCAAATTGCCCAACAACTTGATACCCTAGAGCGACAACTCAAAGATAAAGTATTAATTACCATCCACCAACATCAGCACCAACTAAACCTGCTGAAACAGCAATTGAAACACCCAAGCGCCCAACTCAATGCCAAAAAACAACAGCTTGCATTACTCAATCATCAACTAGAGCGATCCATTACTGAAAGTATCAACCAAAAAAAACAATCATTTATAAAACTAACCGAATCACTCAACGGCTTCAAACCTGAAAAAGAACTGACCAACAAGAAAAAATTACTTATTGAGACAACAGAAAAACTTAAACAATCCATTAAACAACAACTGGCCCAAAAGCAACAAAAACTTGCCCACCAAAGCGAGATCTTACAAAGCGTCAGCCCACTTCAAACCCTAAATCGCGGTTACGCCATCGTCAAAAACAAGAACAATCAAGTCATCCAATCACAAGACGAGGTAACAGCTAACGAAGAAATTTCCATCCAACTTAAAAAGGGTTGTCTCTATGCCAGAATAATTTAAACTGCCAACCTGCTCACACTGAATCCTCAGACAAGAGTGGGCATCCGTTTATTTTACCTGCATAAATTCTCAATTTTCCATCAAGTTTTATTTCAAAGAAAAAACGATCTCTCATGATCGTTTTCATTCGGATTATTTATATTTTTCAATAATAATAGTGTCTTTTTCGGAAGACCCGCCTAATAAGCAGGAATCGAAAATAACTGGCTCTCCATTTTTTTCACAATAACGAACCTTTAAGGTCAATTCTCCGTCTAAAAAACTTGGCAGATCTAAACGGTCATCTGCAAATTTTATATATTCTTGTGAATCTTCAACTATTAATGGAATAAGTTCTGTGTAAACAGGGTCAGGATCTTCAGCATATTCTTCTTCTATTATCTTCGTCACTGCTTCTTCTACATCCTCCTTTGAAATAGTATTAGAATAATTACAACCTAAAGGGTAAGATAATTTTTTTGAAGTGATACTACATTCAGTGTTATCTCTGTACCTAATAATTTTAGATTTTGTATCTACTTCTATTTTTTCAGCTGAACAATAGAACGCCACATGATAAAAACACTTCCCCCCTAGAAAATACGGAGCGGAAAATATCTGGAATGGTTTCTTATTACGAAGCTTCTCACATAAATCCTTCTCCAGAAAAGGGCTAAGACGCACTTTTAAGTCGCTATCGATATCAGACTTCTGAAGCTCTGAACGTAAACCCTTTATAATCTCGTCATCTGATAATTGTGAAAAATCAAAATCGACAGGTCTGCTTAATTCAAGCAGCCCAATGCTTTTACCTGCATAAGGTTTATCAGTCGGCAAGGCTGATAAACCAGAGGCCATATCCACTACACCATTTTCATTTTCATGATAATAAACCTGATAAAAACCTTTTGCTTCTATTCCATTTACTTCTCCCAAAAAATGCGGTAATTCTTCAGCGCCAATGTCCACCTCCTGGCTCATCTTTGCTACCCTGCGGCAAACATCTTCATTGATTTTTTCAACAAGCTGACTTTTGGTACGCTCAGGAAGGTTGAAAACTGTAAGCATTGCCAGAATTTTTGTAATATATGTATCATCTGCATTTATACAATTCGAAAAACCATACAACACGAGAAAAAAAAATAATACTTTTGCCTTCATAAGGTATACTTTTATATATGAACCAGGTGCCTTAAAAACTCTTTAAAAAACGAGGATATGCATCTATAAATACTTATCTACACACAAATT
>CAKMZU010000337.1 GCA_929200485.1 uncultured Gammaproteobacteria bacterium
AAGATCGGCGAGTTCTTTTTTGTCGTTGATCATGTCGTTGATTTTTTCTTCAAAAGTGCCTTCAGTGATTAAACGATGCACTTGCACGTTTTTCTTCTGACCAATACGGTAGGCTCTATCGGTGGCCTGTGCTTCAACGGCAGGGTTCCACCACAAATCATAATGAATCACATGATTGGCGGCCGTGAGATTAAGCCCGGTGCCTCCGGCTTTGAGTGAGATAATTAGCGTTTTTAATTGAGGCTCATTCTGAAAATCATAGATCAGCTGGTCGCGTTTTTTTATATTGAGACCGCCGTGTAAAAATGGCACGCTCTGACCTAATTGTTCAGATAATACGTCGGCTAATAAATCACCCATTTGTGTGTATTGGGTAAAAATCAGGGTTTTCTCGTTCTGTTCATAGATGGCGTTGAGAAGATCACAGGTAGCCGATAGCTTGCCTGATTGATCAATCAATGCGTTAGCCTCTTTTAAATACTGTGATGGATGATTGCATATTTGCTTGAGTGCATTAATCAGCTTAAAGACGAGCCCTTTACGTTCAATACCTTCGCTTTCTTCAATTTGCTCAAGCGTGTGATCAACCACTTCTTGATAGAGAGCGGTTTGTTCTGTCGTGAGATTGCAGATCAAATCAGATTCAATTTTTTCTGGTAAATCCTGAATGATGGATTTATCGGATTTTAATCGTCGCAAAATAAAAGGCGATGACAGTTTTTTAAACCGTTGCAGGCAGTTAAGGTCACGATCATTTTCAATGGGGTTGGCATAGGATTTTTTAAAGTCTTTTGCTAAACCTAAATAGCCTGTGTTAGTAAAATCAAATAAACTCCAGTACTCCATCAAATGGTTTTCAACGGGCGTACCACTCATGGCGATGCGATAATCTGCCTTGATCGCTTTGATGCTTTTTGTTTGCGCGGTTTGTGGATTTTTGATTTGTTGGGCTTCATCAATCACCAGTACATGCAAATTCAAGGCATTGAGTTTGGCTTTGTCACGCCGTGCTAAACCATAAGATGTAATGAGTACATTTGCCTCTTTGGATAGTTCACGTTTTTGTCCGTGATAGACTTGCGTTGATAAATCGGGTGCGAATTTTTCAATTTCTTTTTGCCAGTTTGAGAGCAAGGAGGTTGGGGCGACCACCAGCACTTTTTTGTCATTTAGCGCACCGCTCATTTTAAAATGCAACAATACGGCAATCACCTGTAAGGTTTTACCTAGCCCCATGTCATCAGCAAGCAGGCTGCCAAAGCCCAAGTTGGCATTTTGAACCATCCAGCTAAATCCAGATTGCTGATAGGGTCTTAGGTTCGCATTTAATTTAGCTGGTGGTTTAACAGGCTGATAGTTAGTGAGCTTATCTAAAAACTGCTGAATATGTTGATCGTAAGTAACTTCTGCACCATCGAGTTCCCCTGCTAGCGATGCCTGCAAAAGTTGTGCGCTGGACAATGCCTCCGGCAATTGATCAAGTTGTTTGATCAGCTGTTCGACCTCGTTTTCATCAAGCAATACATAGGCGTCCATTAAGCGAACCAGACCTTTAGATTCTCGCAGTAGCTTTTTAAAATCCGCAATATCCAGCGTTTGCTCGCCAATGGCAATTTTCCAATCAAATGCTAAAAGTGTATCCATATTTAAATAACTTTTTTCGCTTTTTAGTGAGTCGTCACCTGATAATGAGAGCTTGAGATGGGGCTTAATGAGTTTTTGTAAGGTCTTTGGCAGGGCAACATTCATGCCCAGAACTTTTAACGCTGGCATGATGTTTAACAGAATAGGTGCAAAGTCATCCAGTTCGACTTCAAGCATGCTGCGTTTTGGGTTATCGATTACCTCTGTCATCTGAGGCAGGTAATCCGATAATAACGCCAAATCCGAAAGTACTTGTGGCTTATCGCAAGCTTCAGGGCTGCCTGTGTTCTCGGATTTTTTAAAGAATGAGCTTAATGCCATGGCGCGGCTTTTCTTCTCTCGTTCACTCACTTGTAAGCCAATGGTGAAAGCATCGCTGGTTTCTTTTACCTGCAACTGCAATACGCGTGGGCTTTTACTTGCTGTCAATCGTTGCAGCCATTGTGCAATGGCATCGGGTGTGTCCTGCTGATCAAATTGGTCAAAAGTGCAGGGCTGCTGACTAAAAAACAAGTGCGATATTTCATCAGGTTCGGCGTTGCGCGATGTTTTTAAGGATGATTGACTGCGCCTGATATGCTCACCAATGAATAAACTGCAAGTGGCCAGAGTTTGCTGATAGCGTGTTAAAAATGCCGATTTGGTTTTTAGGCTGAGCCATTGCTCTGGGCAAAGGGCAACGAGTTTGCCAAATTCTTCTGCAATCTTTGTATCAAACAACGCGGGTAGCCAGCGAATCAGCCATTGGTTTTTTCCGGTGTGATTAATTTCAGGCACAATGGCTGTCTGACTGATAAGCTTTAATGCAAAACCGTGGGTTAAGTGAAGAAAACGCAGGCTGGCACAGTGATGCATCAATCGCTCTGCGGGCAGTCGTCGCATCAAATCCACAAGCATGCTCTCAAGGGTGTGAGTATTGATCGCCGAGTCTTTTGCGTCGAATAAACGTCCTTTGTCATCAAATAGCTTTTGAGCGCCAATCTGCTCATTGATAACCAAATGTAAATGCCGAATGGTTTCTGACTGTGTCAGTTGAGAAGGTGCATCCGTATCAGGGGCATCGAGCGGTTTGGCTAGGCTTACTTTTTCAGCATAACGCTTGGCGGTATTTAAGGCCTTAAACAAAACAGGTTTAAAATTCTTTGCCGAAAAAGCAGGGTTGTCTTTAAGTAATATGTTGAGTCTGTCAGATACATCCGGGATGCTTGAAAAATCAATCGATCGCTCAACGCCTTCCAAGTATTCAGGTGTATGGTAATCTTCATCGTAAGCGGATGGCTGGTGCAGTTGATCCCTGGTCGTTGGAATCTCGGTTTTTGTTGTTGTGGTTAAAAGTCCTTGCTGCGTAATTGCCTCAAGCAAGTCAAACCCTCGGTTTTCGAATACCAAAAATGGGTTTTGATCAATGCGGTTAGCCATCAAATAAATCCCGGCGGCCAAATGCTTGCAAGGCACAGCCCAGTCAGGGCAATTACAATGTGCATGAATGTCTTGCCAGTCGGATGGAAACAGATGAATGCCTTTTGTTTGCAATGTATCCAGAAAAGATTCGGGTATTTCTCGGCTCATTAATTTAGAAAACATCGAAGGCGAATTTTTAATCGCATCCAAAATAGATGTTTGTTCATCGCAGGTGAATAGCTGTTGTTCAAATCTGATTTTATAGGGTGTGCGCCGAGATCCGCGCACATTGGCATTAAAGGTATGGCCGTTTAATTCAATATCAAAGACCGCTCCTTTATTGGCATAGGTCCGCCCTCGCGGCAGACGGTTGCTGTAATCAATGCCATTAAAGGCATTTAGCCATTGTTGACCCCAAAAGGTTTTGCCGTAGGTTTGTCGCATAGGTAAATTCTGTCAGCAAAAATAGGGTATTGTCAGTATTAATAATCAATATACAAGTGGGGGCGGAAGATTTGGATAAATTTTTTTTTGATGATTACTTTTTTGGCTTGGTTTAGGGTTGCTGTCTATGGGAGTTTACATAGTTGTCCAGCAAAATAAATGGGGGAGTACTTTTAATTCATTATCTTCAATATTGCCCATGGTGCCGACGAGTTTAAATGACAGCTCAGGTTGGTATTTTTGTCTATAAACGCCGAGTGATTTTGAACGCGTGCGTTTGGCGTAGCCCTTGGCAATCATATATCTGCCAAGGTCATCAAGATTGGTTCTTTATTGTTTTGCATGCGATAATTTACTGTTTATATGAACAGTAAATGTGTATATCAAATTAAAAAAATAAATCACCTTTCAGAGAAATATATTGAAATAGATATATGTCT
>CAKMZU010000338.1 GCA_929200485.1 uncultured Gammaproteobacteria bacterium
TACAAGCTGAGTGATCCAAAGATATTCGGGATTGAGTTGGCTGGTCAGCGCTTCAAGACCTGTGACTAATTCAAAAAATCGCTGGTTATAGAGTAGAAATGACTGGCTTAAGTATTCAAAAGGGTGTTTCAACGAATTTAAAACAAGGTTAACAGGGTCAGTATAAAAATCGACATTGGAGACACCAAAGCCTTGAGATGAATAATAAAGCCGCCATACGAGTGTGATTATCGCAAAGGGGAATACGGCCAATAGTCTCGATAGTATTGGTCGCGAGTCAAAGCTCAGGGTGAAAGCGGCAAAAAACAAACAGATCGTGATGCTTGCCTCCGCGCTTAATAAGCATGCGATAAACAGTAAAAGCGCTGGGATAGTCCATCGCTTATTTTCGGTGGATTTCTTAAATGCCGTCAGGCTAAAAAGGCCGAGTGCGATAACCATCAGGCTGTTTCTGGCAGCAATCCAACCCACGGTATGAATGCTCGATACATCTAGTGTCACTAATAATAGAGCGAAGAGGCTTTGGCCTTGAGTCAATCCAAATTGTCTACAAAATGCAAAGACTGCAAGTAGTGAGAGCAAATACCAAAAAAGGTTAACGCAGTGCATCCAATACGGGTTTTTAGGAAACCATTGATAATCCAGCCAATGTGTCAGTGTGGCAAGCGGTCTGAAAAAGTGGATTTTTGCTTTCTCATCTGTCCACCATGGGAGGATGCTGTAATCTCTTAAGGCTTGGTAATTAGCAGATGCCGGATCAAAAAAATTAAATTGATTTTGAGCGAGTGACCAGAAATCTTTATGATTGATGCCCTCAAGTATTCCGAGTCGATTAAGGTCTTGGGCACCTGTAAACATGGCCGCATGAACATAATCATCTGCATGGAAGCTGCCATTAATCAGCCCACTGGAATGAAGGATTAATGCAAATAGAAGTAGAAGCCAGAGGATTTTATATGGCGAATTTATCAGGCAATGGGTAAATCGGTGGGATTTCATTCACCGGTTACCCGGAATGAATTCATTTTCAGGTTGTTAGTGCATCCTTCGACAAGCTCAGGATGAACGAGGGAGTAGACTGGTCGCTCACCCTGAGCTTGTCGAAGGGTGTTATACATAAATGCGCCAATTCGATAATCTTTTAGCGTCAAAGGATCAGTCACGAGCGACTCGTTTAATCATTGTTGAAAGTTCATCAATCGCTTTAACGGGATCATGACTTTTCGTTACCGCACTGATCACCGCAAGGCTATGTAGATCTAACGCTAACACATCTTTGGCATTCTGGGTATTGATGCCGCCAATGGCTGTGAGTTGATAGTCTTCTTTCAAGAGTTTAACGAATTGAAATAAGTGATCAGGATTAAGGGTTGGATAATCGACTTGCTTGCTTTTTGTTGCAAATACAGGTCCAAAGGCAATATAGCTAGGCTTGTATTGATGGGCGATAGCCATCTCAATGGCATTGTGAGT
Source organism: uncultured Gammaproteobacteria bacterium (assembly GCA_929200485.1). GTDB lineage: Bacteria > Pseudomonadota > Gammaproteobacteria > Pseudomonadales > DT-91 > CAKMZU01. The sequence goes on from CAKMZU010000338.1 coordinate 1,474, forward strand.
GCTAATGCCGAGTTTCAGGCCTGCCTTTTGAATCGCGTGTAAATCTGCGGTTAATAAATCGTCCTGTCCCAAATGCACGCCGTAAGCTTTGTGCTCAATAGCGAGTTCCCAATGATCATTGATATATAGGGGGGTATTTGCAGCGTTTGCCAGCTCAATGGCATGGCTGATTAGCTGATGCTTTTCTTTCAGTGTGCCTGTTTTTAATCGGAGTTGAAGTGTATCAACCTGAGCGTTTAAACAGAGCTTTAGCTCATCAAGGTTTTCAACCAGCACATAAAGCCCTAGTGAATTTTGGGCAGGGGCAAAAGGTCTGTTTAATGTTTCAGGCAGTGTTGAGGTGGTGATTGCAGGTAAGTAATCGACCTTGCTTGGAAACCCCGTATGTTGAAAGGCAGCAGGGTATGCATGCGCACAGTCGGGTTTGGCTAAGCCTTGATTCAAATACGCTTTGGCGAGAACAATCGCATCAATGACGGGATAGTCCAATGCTAAAAGTGAGGCAATGGCACTGCTAAAGCTGCATCCTGTGCCATGCGTATGTTTTGATGCCAGCTTTGGTGATTCGAGTGTTAAGCATTGTTGTTCAAATTGTTGCTCAAGATAGACGTGATCTTGGGCTGAGCCTTCATCATCTCCGCCGGTAATGACAAGGCATAAATCATAGTGTTGGCTTACCCAATGAGCGGCATTTTCAAACCCCAGTTGCTGAATTTCTTTATAGAACAGGGTTTCAAATTCAGGCTTGTTGGGAGTGAAGACTGACACATAAGGCAAAATGGAGAGAAAGTGGGTCGATAAGGCTAAGGTATCACCATTACTGGCTTTGATGACTGGATCTAATACCACAGGGCATTTAGATTTTGGTAGCCATTGACGCAGTTGCCTAAAGTGATCGTCTTGCCCGAGCAGCCCAATTTTTATTGCAGCCGGCGGATGGTCAGTTTCAATACTCTGCCACTGCCTTGCGATGGAATCGCCCGACATCCAATCTATATGCAGCACTCCTTGGGTGTTTTGCGCGGTTACTGCAGTCACTATATTAGCAAAGGCAAGACCAAAACTTCTGAAGCATTGATTATCTGCCTGAACGCCAGCACCCCCGGAAGAATCAGAGCCTGCAATACTCCAAAGGGTTAATCGTTTGTTTGATGCCAAAATGGAGACCCTAATACGGTTGTGCTGGGGTTGGCTCGAGATTGTTCTTCCATCGCCCCTGAAAGATAAGCCATTCGGCCGCCATCGACGGCATAACGAAAGGCTTTGGCCATAGCAATAGGGTCATTCGCTTTCGCAACGGCCGTGTTGAGCAAGATGGCATCGAAACCTAGCTCCATTGCTTGCATCGCATGCGAAGGCAAGCCTAATCCGGCATCAATGACTAAGGTAGCGCTCGGCAGCCTGTGTCGGATGGTTTCAAGAGCGTAGGGGTTCATCAAGCCTTTGCCAGTGCCAATAGGTGATCCCCAAGGCATAATGACTTCACAGCCAGCATCAAAGAGTTGTTGGCAGAAAACAAGATCGTCTGTGCAATAAGGAAAGACCTTAAAGCCGTCTTTCAACAGCGCTTTAGCTGCTTCAAGTGTTGCATAAGGGTCAGGCTGAAGATTGTAGTCATCACCAATGACTTCGAGTTTTACCCAGTTTGTTTCAAACAATTCACGTGACATATGAGCAAGCGTAATGGCTTCTTTAGCCGTATGGCAACCTGCTGTGTTTGGCAATAAGTGTTTATTTAAGTCTTTAAGCTGTTGCCAGAAGTGACTACCGCCTTGGGTTTCTGGGGATTGCCTGCGTAAACTCAACGTTATAATGTCGGCACCTGACGCTTCTATCGATTGCGTCATGATGCTCGGTGAAGGGTAAAGCGCGGTACCAATCAGTAGACGGCTGTTAATCTTCTGATCATAAAAGGTCACAAGGTCATTCATGGCTTTCAATCAACCTCCTTGAACCGCTGAAAGAATCTCAAGTTGATCATTGTCCTTGAGTTGAATACTTGGGTATTGGTTTTTCGGGATAAAATTCAGGTTAATTGCCACGACAATTTTTTTTTGCTCATAGCCTAAATGCCCAATCAATTCTTGCAGGGTATTCAGTGGCGGTACTTGGGTTGCTTGGCCATTAATAGTGAGTGTTAACATGTGATTAATTTTTGTTATTAATTATTGTCACTGCTTCTTCGACCAGTGTTGGCGACAGCAGGTATCCGTGCCTGAAAAATCCATTTAACGATAAACCAAAATTTGTGCGCTGAATTTTAGGCAGGTTATCTAAAAAAGCCGGGCGGCACCTGGCAGATAACGATAAAATTTCGGCCTCAGAAAAGCCGGTATGCAAGCTATACAAAGCGGAAAGTAATTCCAGTGCAGATCGAACAGTGACTTGCCTATTATCTTCGCTTTCAACCTGTGTTGCGCCAATCACGTATTCATTGTTTGGTCTTGGCACAATGT
>CAKMZU010000339.1:0-262 GCA_929200485.1 uncultured Gammaproteobacteria bacterium
GAATAGACCTTGCCACTTTACCCTTGCCCAATAATTTCCTGTAAGCTGACAAACATCTAAAAGACTTTGACTATCAACTCCCTGTATAAAAGTATATTCCCCTCTTTTTTCTTTTGATCTTAAACTGATAATTAATCTTGCAATTTGATCTAATCTTGAAGTGAACAACTGTTTCTCATTAGCTGTACTGACTTTATGGGGATTGTTTTCACGTGCTATTTCAAAAAGTTTTCTAAATATGTTTTCTACCTTGTGACCGTCG
>CAKMZU010000339.1:272-3925 GCA_929200485.1 uncultured Gammaproteobacteria bacterium
CTCTTGCGTTTCAATAGATTTTCATACAAATCGGTTAAGCGTTTTTTAACCTTTTCCTGTTTTTCTATCCCCCCCTCTTCGATCATTTTTTTTCTATCACCTTCAGGAATCTTTAGTTTTGATTTTGAATCAGGTGCAACATGCCCAATACCCAAAAGGGTAGCCATAAATTTAGCGATTACCTTTTCAGGATATGAAATTACAGACGCAGAATGCACTAGAGTGAAAATAAAAAAACTTATAAAAAAATATTTTTTTATCGAAATTTCCATAGCCGATATCTATCTCGCAATAAAATGCTTATAGCGAAATTTGACATAAGGTTTTAAGAAAGTTCCAAACTACATTCAAATAACAAAGTTTCACTTATCAGAAAAAAAAGTTGATAAAACTTCCATAAGCTAATTTCATCAGATGCTGTTAAAAAAAATATACAGTAGCATTTATTGCATTGATTTTTTGGCTAAAAGTGAAAATAATGCAACCTATTGCGAACCTTGCTGTTGAATGAAAAATTGGCAGCTAAAACACTAAAAAGGCAGCTCAGATTGCAGGATTTTCAAGTCTCGTGCTTATTCTGAGCCATATCATTGAAGATAAATACGATTTGAAGGGCTTTTAACGGAACATTAGTCCATTAAATAAATGATAACTCAGGCTTGTTCTGGCTGAGTCTCCTCTGCTAACCATTCCATTGCTTGATCATATTCACAATAAGTGTAAATAAAGAGTTTTGCTTCAGCAAATAACTCAGCAAGTTTGGTACCCGTATCAAAAACCGGGTTATCAGTGACAATGGCCACTTTACGAATACGGCTACTGACCGATTCATCCACGACTAAATTTTTAATTTTTTTACTAAAGTCTTCGAAATGCTCATATTTCTCAACGCTTAATAACAACAACTCCAGCTCATTACCATCAGCAACGTATTGATTAATGACTTCGGATTGAGTAAAAAAATCCTCATCCGCACATTCACCGATTGGTTCGAGAGTAACAAGCTTTTTAGAAGCATCAAAACTGACTTTGATCATAGCGACATCCTTGTAATATCTGCAAAGCACCATCATCCGAGATAGTAAACAGTCTGAAGTGTAGATCGTTAAGCCCCAATCGCAATGAGAATATACAAAACTGATAAGCCTATCCCTTTTTCGTTAGACTTAACTGATAAACAGCAATAAGAACGATAAAAAAGCCAACCGACTGAACTAAGGTAAGTGTTTCATTTAACAAAAAGTAAGCAAAGACCAAAGTAAATAGTGGGCTTACTGTTGTCATCGCACTGCCCATTTCCGCGCCCAAACGTATAATGCCCGAGGTAATCAAAAACGATGGCAATACCGTTGAAAAAATAGCTATCGCCAACCCATAGCCATAAACAGGCAAAGGCTGTTCGAATAAATTGGCAAATGAATAAAGGCTAAAATAATGAATGAGAATGCCAACACTGGCAGCGGTTATTGCAAGGGATGTAAAAAGCTTAGACGACACACGACTAGATAAAACATCCGCTCCGACTAGATAGACCGCATAAGACAACCCACTGCCTAGCGTCAACAAAACTCCCCACAAAAATGACCAGGAAATATCGCCGAGATCTTCTTTAAAGACTGACGGACCTAACACAAACAACAAGCCAGTATAAATTGTTGCCAAAAGTATCACTAAACGTTTTTGCAGCGAATTTTTTAGAAAGAAAGTACTGATCAATAAAACAAAAGTCGGATAAGTATAAAGCACTACGCGACCTATATTCGCCGGGATAAAATTTAACGCATACAAGTCTAGCCAAGAGGCGAAATAATAACCAAACAAACCCAGCACCGCGATTTTCAGGCAAAGTTCACCCTTTATTTTCGTCGTGTGTGTTTTCCATGAATACAGCAAAATAATAATATAGATAGGCAGGGAAAAAATCATTCTCAGAGCGATCAGCTCAGTGGTATCCACATCATACTGATAAGCCAGCTTGATAAAAATACCCTTTAAGGCAAACAACCCCGAACCGACTAATAAATACCAGAATCCACGATCAAATAAAAAACTCTTTTGGACTGACAAATTCGCCTCAATATTTATAATATTTAAGAATAATTATTTTGAATCTCGAAAATCATCCATCAAACGACAGATTTTCTCATAGGGCATGGCAGCCTCAACGACATCTGCTAATCGATCCATTTCTCGCTCTTGAAAAGCGATGAAATCAAACGGCTTAACCACCGACAATCCAGCCCATTCGAGAAACGCATTCAACACAGCCGACTCATCAAAAAGCCCGTGCAGATAAGTTCCCCGAACATTATCGTAACGGTCTTTCAATCCATCATCGTAAGCGGCTTTAGACCCTGAGTCGACTAACCTGAATAAAGGCTCGATTCCTAGTTGAGTAGCCTCACTTTTACCTGCGTGGATTTCATAACCTTTCACTTCACATTGTTTCTCAAGAAAAACACCTGAAACATTTACCAACGTTTTTTCTTTCGCTAACACTGTCTTCAATGGCAATAATTCCAGTCCTTCGGAATCGCCTGGCGTTGACTCAATACCAAAGGGATCTGAAATCACCTCGCCTAACATTTGATAACCACCACAAATACCCAGCACCTTACCCCCATAGCGAAGATGTTTTTTTATCTCGGCATCCAGCCCATTGCGCTTAAGCCATGCCAAATCATCTCGCACACTTTTACTGCCGGGCAAAATGATTAAATCAGCACCTGTCATTTCACGAAAGCTTCGTACAAACTGACAATCCACCTGTGGGTGAACTCGTAACGCATCAAAGTCTGTATGATTACTCATTCTTGGGTAAGCTAAAATACGCACTTTTATCTGAGCGTCATCCGTTTGAATCGCTTGATGATCAATAGCATCTTCAGCTTCTATATAAAGCTTTTCAATGTAAGGAACAACGGCAATTACGGGCACGCCCAATCGCTCTTCCAACCAATCAATACCAGGCTGAAGAAGGGAAACATCCCCTCTAAACCGATTAATCACAAAGCCTACAACACGCTGCTTTTCGGATTCTGAGAGTAGCTCATAGGTACCCACTAAATGGGCGAAAACCCCACCTCGATCAATATCCGCAACAATGATCACCGGCACATCCAGTGCTTCCGCTAATCCCATGTTGGCTATGTCACGATCTCTTAGATTAATTTCGGCTGGGCTACCTGCGCCTTCAATGAAAATCACATCAAAGCTTTCTTGCAGGGTTTTAAACGACTGACAAACTTCGGCTAATAATTGAGGTTTGTAGTTATGGTAAACATCCGCCTTCATATTACCGACAGATTTACCTCGAACGATCACCTGAGCGCCAATATCGCTATTGGGTTTTAGTAGAACCGGGTTCATATGAACCGTGGGAGTTACTTTCGCAGCCTGTGCCTGAACCGCCTGAGCTCGGCCAATTTCGCCACCACAGTCTGTCACGGCAGAATTTAACGCCATATTTTGAGACTTAAATGGCGCTACTTTTTCGCCGTGACGTGCAAAAATTCGACAAAAGGCGGCAACTAAAACGCTCTTACCTGCGTCTGAGGTAGTGCCTTGGATCATCAGTGTATTCTGTTTCATGAAGGGCATTGTATTAGATTGGCCAAAAAAAATGAATTAGTTGCGCATTTTCAATCTATATG
>CAKMZU010000340.1:0-1723 GCA_929200485.1 uncultured Gammaproteobacteria bacterium
ACCCAATGATTAACAGTCATTTGCTCTACCAACTGAGCTAAGGCGGAATGACTAAACAGTTTGCTTTTTGAGCTTTTGGTTATGCTCCCTCTAACTCGTTAATTCAAACTACTTAAATAGAATCAACTAATTAGTGCATGTCGTTCAGATGGCGCGTATAGTAGTGACCTAATTAAAACTCGTCAACACCTTTTTCAAAATATTTGTTAAAAATAGCTGATTTTTTTCATTTTTCCTAGAAATTGTTTAAAGAGTAATCGCTTATGGCCAAAGACTTTACCATTTCGTCGAAATTTCAACCAGCAGGCGACCAGCCAACGGCCATTGCTGAGTTAGTCGATGGGGTAGAATCAGGATTACGTACACAGGTGCTTTTGGGGGTGACGGGTTCAGGTAAAACGTTTACTGTGGCGAATGTTATTAATAAGCTCCAAAGGCCGGCCATTGTTATGGCGCATAATAAAACACTGGCAGCGCAACTTTATGGTGAGTTTAAAGAATTCTTCCCGAATAATGCCGTTGAATATTTTGTTTCTTATTACGACTACTATCAGCCTGAAGCCTATGTGCCTTCTTCAGATACATTTATCGATAAAGATTCTTCTCTAAATGAACATATCGAGCAGATGCGGCTATCGGCAACGAAAGCCCTCTTGGAACGTCGAGACTGTATTGTCGTGGCAACCGTCTCAGCCATCTACGGATTGGGTGATAAAGACAGCTATTTGGTTATGCGTTTAATTTTATCGCGTGGAGAAATTACCGATCAGAGAAAGATTTTGCGCCATTTGGCCGAGCTGCAATATACACGGAATGATGCAGATTTTCATCGAGGGACTTATCGGGTGCGAGGCGAGAATATTGATGTTTTTCCTGCGGATTCTGAAGACCTTGCATTGCGAATTGAGTTATTTGATGGCGAGATAGAAAAACTGAGTGTGTTTGACCCGTTGACCGGGCATGTGGTTCAAGAAGTTCCACGCTATACGGTTTATCCTAAAACGCACTATGTTACCCCGAGAGAAACCCTCTTAAAGGCCATGGGAGAGATTGAAGAGGAGTTGGTGGATCGACTCGATTATTTCCGTAAACATGACAAGCTCGTCGAAGCGCAGCGATTAGAGCAACGTACAAAATATGATTTGGAAATGATAAGGGAGCTTGGTTTTTGTACCGGTATAGAAAATTATTCCAGATTATTGTCTGGCCGGAAGCCAGGAGAGGCCCCTCCGACATTATTTGATTATTTACCTGATGATGCTTTGGTGGTCATCGATGAATCCCATGTAACCATCCCTCAAATTGGCGCTATGTATAAAGGTGACCGATCCAGAAAAGAGACCTTGGTACAATATGGTTTTCGATTGCCTTCAGCGTTAGACAATCGTCCGATGCGATTTGATGAATGGGAAGCTATCGTTGGGCAAATGATTTGTATTTCTGCAACGCCCGGTCAGTATGAGGTGGATCATACCGATCAAACGGTTGAGCAGGTTGTTAGACCGACAGGCCTAGTGGATCCAACTATTGAGGTAAGGCCTGCCAAAACACAGGTTGATGACCTGTTTGATGAGATTCAGAAAGTCACTCAGTTTGATGAGCGAATTCTGGTTACTGTGTTGACTAAACGTATGGCCGAAGATTTGACTGATTATCTAACAGAAAATGGTGTTCGTGTGCGTTATTTGCATTCAGATATTGATACCGTTGAGCGGGTTGAGAT